>NZ_JBPJZL010000039.1:0-3434 GCF_051216835.1 Variovorax multivorans | reverse complement strand
AATAAGGCGAAGTGCGCTTTTATGCGAAGTGTTCCTCTGTCGCCAGTCTCCTTGCCCTCGACTGCGGGCGCGACGCGCAGCCGGGATACTTCGCATAGTCACAGCGATCGTAGGAACTCCAGCAACGCCTTCGGCGGCCGGTATCGCGCCTGCTTGACCTCGGGTTGCTTCAAGCGCGCGAGTGCCCGCTCCTTCATGGCGAGGTCTGCCTCAACGTACATGTGTGTCGTCGACGGATTCTCGTGACCGAGCCACAGCGCGATCTCACAAGGGTCGGAGCCGGACTGCAGAAGGCTCATCGCGGTCGAGTGGCGCACGACGTGCGGCGATACCCGTATGGACTTCAGCTCAGGGTACGTGGCCGCCGCCGCATCGACGGCCAGCGTCAGCCGCTGGGCCACGTTGGCGCGTGTCATCGTTCGACCGTCGCGCGTAGGCAGCAGCGGCGCGTCGGCGCGCAGTTGCGGGTTCAGGTGCAGCCACGCGCGCACCGCCTTCGCCGTGCTCTTCCACAGCGGCAGAGTGCGCTGCTTGCGTCCCTTGCCATGTAGCCGGATGCTGTTGCTCGGTCCGAGCACCACGTCGGACACGCGCACGCCTATGATCTCGGAGACGCGCGCGCCGGTGTTGAACATGAGGTTGAGCATCAGGCGATCGCGCTGCCCCACCCACGTGACGGTTGCAACGTCGATGACGGCCAGCATCTGCTCTCGTGGCAAGAAGCCCACCATCTGGCGATCGAAGCGCTTCATCGGTACGGCCAACGCCTGCTCGATGGCGGCGAGGTTGGTCGGATCGCGCCGCGCGGCGAACTTCAGGAACGAGCGCACCGCCGCGAGCCGAACATTGCGGCTTCTGACGGAGTTGTTGCGCTGGACCTCAAGATGTTCGAGGAAGCGGGCCAGGAACTGAGCGCTCAGATCGGGGAGCTTGAAGCTGTGCGCCGGCAGCGCACAAGTCTCCTCGGCGTATCTCAGCAGCAACACGAAGGTGTCACGGTAGGACGCCACTGTACGCGGGCTCAAGGCCCGCTGCTGCAACATGTACGGACCGAAGAACTCTTGCACCAATGCGGCGAAGGTCGGCGATGTCTGGCTGCTCACGATGCGACTCCTGAAGCCGTGAAGCGCTCGAACCTTGCGCCGATGGAATCCATGAGTTCCGGCACGCCGGTGAGGTACCAGTACGTGTCGGAGATCTTGGCGTGGCCAAGGTAGGTACACAGCCAGAACAGCGCGTGATCAATCGACTGGCCTTCCTCTCGCCAGCGCTGCAGTCGCCGCACTGCGAAGGTATGGCGCAGATCGTGGATACGCGGGACGGGGTAGTCTCCGCGGGCCTGCCAACCAAGATGCGGCTGCATGCGACGGAAGACGTTCTCGACCGTCCTCGTGGGCAGAGCGGCTTCCGCCTGAGATACGAAGAACGGCGTGCCGGGGTCGGTAGCGTGACAGCGGTCGCGGGATTGGCGGTAAGCGCCCAGTGCCTGCACCACGCTGCTATGAAGTGGCAGGCATCGCGACTTGCGGAACTTGGTCTTCCGGACCGTGACCGCACCTGCGACCAAGTCAACGTCGCCGACGGCCAAGTTCAACGCCTCCGACAGGCGCAAGCCGACCGCTGCGATCAACCCGAACAGCGTGCGGTAGGCCAGTGGTCGCAGCCCGCCATGCGGGTTGAGGCGGTTGGTGGCCTGCAGAAGCTGTGTGACCTCCTGGTCGGTGTAGATATGTGGCACGAGACGTCGATGCCCGCGGCCAAGAATACCTTGCGGTGGGATCTCGGAAGCCGGCTCGAACTGGCGGTAGTACGCAGCGAAGGGGCGTACCACTTCAAGCCGGCGTGCGGCCGTGACAGCGCTCGTGCGCTTGACGTGTTCTCGAGCCCAACCAGCGATCAGCTCTTGAGTCAGTGGGCCGCGGTGGTGGCATGCATCGGCGTAGCGGGCGAAGCGCATCAGCTCGGTGCCAGGTGCGATCAACTCGAACCCCAGTTGCCGGCGCTCGTCCAAGTACCGCTGCACGGCCACCACCATAGAGGTGCCGCCGCTCATGTCTGGCTCCCGGGCCAGGGCATGGCAACCGCGCCCAGCCTGACGAAGTCGACCTTGGCGTAGATGAGCGAGGTGTCCAGCACCCGGTGCCGTAAGACATCGGCAACCTCCTTGAGGGTACCGCCGGTGTTCAGGAGACGGCTGGCCAGAGTGTGGCGAAGGATATGCACACGGGTGTGTGGCAAACCGGCGCGCCGATAGGCTTCGTGAACAGCTCGCCGAACGACGCCGGCGGCGATCGGCACCTCAACCGGTGCCAGATGCCGAACGAAGACCCGCCGGCTTGAGGTCTGCGGTCGCTCCGAACGGATGTACTCCGCGATGGCCGCTCCGGTCACCTGAGGCAACGGCAGGAGGTCGACTCGCCGTGACTTCGCCTTGCAGATACGAACGGTGCCGGCCGCCCAATCGATGTGATCCAGCTCCAGGGCGATGACCTCGCTGCTGCGAAGACCCAGATCGACCAGGGATCGCACGATCGCGTAGCAGCGCAGGCGCGATGGAAGGTCGGGCGGGAAGGCGTCGAGCAGGCGTTGGACCTCGGGCGGGGTTAGGGTCTGGGGCAGCGGCGCCAAACGCCAGCTTGCCGGCGACGCGACAATCGGCAACAGGTGCTCGACGCGGTCACCTTCGAACGCGCGGAAGCGAAGGTAGCTGCGCACGGCCGTCGTCGTGACGCCGGCGCTGGCAGCGCTGACGCGCGCCAGTTCCTGGCGCAAGAACTGCCTGAGTTGGTCAGGGGTGGGCAACCCGGCGTCGTCCGCCATAAATGCCAGAGGCCGGACGATCACCAGCCTACGACGACGCGTGCTGGCAGTCAGCCCCTTCAGTTGCAGCAGATACCGATCGAACCGTTGTAGCTGCTCGTCTCCCGGGTCGAGTGGCACGGCGTCGAGCTGCGCGCCTGCTTCGATGACAACGCTCTTGAAGTGTTCAAGCGCCGATCGCATGGATGGGATCGTGCGTTGCACGGGAGCGGCACAACGACATCGGGGCAAGTGCCTGCCAACAAAGCACCCAATGTCGCGATCGAGTGCAGCGAGTTGAATCTGCTGCCGGGCAGTCCAATGCGCGAAGTGGGCAAGGCAGTTGAGGTATAGCCGCACCGTGTTCCGAGCGTACCCTTGAGCACACAAGCGGTCCCAGTATGCCTGGGCGAAGGGGCCAACGACGCTCGCGCGAAGTCGACTCGCCGCCAGCGGCGTCAATGCATCGAAAACATCCATGGAGATCTCCTGAAGTGACGTTGACACGTCAGGAGAAACGACTTCTTATGCGAAGTCCAGATGTTGATCACGAGCTGGCAGCGACGGCGAGTAAGGCGGATCGGTGCGCTCCAAAAGCCGCACTTCGCATAAAAGCGCACTTCGCCTTATTGCGG
>NZ_JBPJZL010000038.1:0-4863 GCF_051216835.1 Variovorax multivorans | reverse complement strand
CTATGCATCATGTACCTGTTAGGCTGGGTACGCGGTTCGATGCTCCAGCCGTGATCCGTTACCTGGCACGAAACAAGTGGGGTGCAGATGACTTCTGTGAGATCTTCGATCGAGGTGCACACAACGCAGTCCGTCTATACGAAGGTTGTCTTGAAGACCATCGGCTTCTCCGCGAGCGAGTTCAGCATTGAGACACGTCGATGGATATGGCCTCTTCTGAGTGAGTTCGCCAAGCGGTCATCCTTGGCTCCCTGGACGCATTCGGAGGTTCTAGCATTTGCGCAGGGTCTTGGTTTCGCGTCGAAATTGTCGACGTGGAAAGAATTGGTCAAACTCCCACCGAGCGCCGCCACAGTCGAGGCAGTGGTGGCTTTTTTTTCAGAGTTCGAAGCATGTCTTCTTGGCACCGAGGCGCTGAGCGCTCAAGGCGCAACGCGCATCAGCCTCAAGTTCAGGGGCGATATCCGTAGATACCTTTTGGACAAGAGCGTCGATCGCCGCATCAGCACACTTGCTTCCTTCTACAAGACCCGCCTGAATGCTCGCCCGAAGGGGCGTTGTCTGATTAGCGATATTCCGCATGAAGGCCGGCCACCGCTCGCGGCGATACGTCACAGCAATTTCGAAGAACTGCGCGGCCGGACGAGGCATGCGATCGACAGCGAACTGTCGCGTATCAAGGATGTTTGCCTGCGGGTCATGCTCAAATTCGAGCGCATCCTGCTCAAGTTGGAGGAGCTGCGAAATCTTCCCATCCCTGTTGAAATGGAAAACACACTTCGCTCTCGAATTGCGACGTATGGCAGAAAGAGGAGCGTTGTAGATCTGGATGATGCACAGACCACCGCGCTCCTGAGTTACTACGCGAAGCGCGTGGCGGGGATAGCAAGTACGGTCCTTGATACAGATTCAAAGATTATTCTTCCGTTCGCCAAGCACATGAAGAAACCGCTTGACGATCTTTTTGAGGGATTGTCAAACAGCGCCCGCGCGGTCGACGCTTTTCGCATGCAGGTCGCAATTCCGAGCGAAGTTTTGGCCGCGTGCGCGATGACCATTCAGATTCACACGTCGTGGAATTTTTCGTCGGTACTTTTTCTGAAGCGCGAGGATCTCGACATACGTGATTTCCCGGCGAGATTGCAGTCCATCAAGTCTCGTACGCGTGACCAGACGCCCGCAGTCATTGTGGAAAGGGGAGACGAAGCTGTCGTTCTTGCTATTGGCATTTTATCCCGCCGACTGTCGCTGCTAGTCGAGCAATACGGGAACCAATGGAGCAATGCAAGTCCGTGGCTGAGCGCTAGAAGCTTGCTGTGCGGTAAAGATGCGCCGATCGCAGCTTGGCCAGCTACCTTTGCAAAATTCCAGGCTCGCCATGGCCTTCCAGCTTTTGTTCCCGAGCAACTGCGGGTGCAGTGCCTGGCCGCCGTCAGCCTGAATCCAGGCGGCCTACAAGGCGCCATGCTCCTGGCAGGGCACAGTTCGCAAGCGACGACTTACCGCTACGTCGACAAGCTTTTGTTGCAACGTTATAACGCTGCTAATTCGCTCGAATTCGAACGCAGGCTCGACGCGACTGTGCGATACATGATCGACCCGAAGGAGGGGTCCGACGCGCAGCCGTTAATTGCCTACCCCATTGGCGATGGAGCCTCTTGCCAAGATCCCTTTGCACCGCCTTCGACGGATTGGCTGAAGGACGGCATGTGCGATGCCACTCGATGTCATCTAGCACAGGGGTGTGCGAATCGCCGCCTCATCATCACCCGCGATCGTATCGAAGAGGTCGTGCGTACCAAGCGCTACTACGAGTCGAACTGGATGCGCTTGATTGGCGAGAACGAAGCTGGGTTCGAGCGTGTGCACTTACCTTCGATGCTTTTTAATCTTGCCCTCCACGGTGTTCTTGCGCGCGGGCCGTACCGCCATCTGGTGAGGTGTAATGAAAGCAGCTAAAGCTCTTGACCTTGCACCTCGGCGCGCAAGTGCTGTACCGCTGGAATACCTTCCCCGGTACGCGGGCATTCGTGTGGACCGACAAACATGGACGCTGTCGATCAGGAAGAAATTTTTCGGCCATGGCGAGAATCCGTGGGTCAAGAAGAAGCTTGGCGATGCTTGGCTGCCCCCCACGGCGCTCACGCGATTTCGTCCCCTTCGACTGAAGGAGCGCCCCCATCTTTTCTGGACCGTGATTGCCGTGCTCGATGGCTATCTCATGCGCACGGCCGACTGCAAGAGCACGCACTTCTCTGCGTCCAGCATCGTTAATGTCACTCTCAAGGCAATCGAGTTCGCTTGGCTGAACGGCTTCTACAAGCTTCAGGATGTCCCCGCGACTTCATGGGCGATGCTCGCCGAAGAGCTCGTGCAAGGTGGTTGGAGTCTTGCTCTGAAGATCGAGGCAAGGACGGTCGTGGTTATCCACGAGATGAGGGCAGAGCTGGTGGATTTGCATGTCTCAAGATCGCCCTCAGAGAGCCCACGACCTTCGAATAGATTTCTGGATAGGCTTGCAACCAACATTGGGTGCGCCGGCCGCCCAGCAGTAAAGTCGTTGATCGAACAAGCTCAAAGTCGCCCCCAGCTTGCGAACAGCGACAGGCTCGCAGATTACGAACCGTTGCCCACGTCGAAAATCGGATGGGCGCTCCTGCAAGAGACGCTGACGTATCTGAATTTGCTGGCCAGCGCGCCATCCCCGTGGGGCATCCTCATCTTGCCAGTGGCTGATCCCTATGGGTATGCAAGGAAGCATGGCCGCGATGGCAATCGAACGGCAAACCTAAGTCCGTCGACCGTAGCGACATTGTTGATGCACTCTTACAAGTGGGTGGTCGACCGGGGTCCGGCAGTCGTCAGACTCGTGCGCGAGATGGAGAGCAGATTGAGCGCGCATGTGCGAGCACGAACGGACAGTGCGTTGGAGTTCAGCATGGACCAGAAGCCTGCTGGTGCCTCAGACTGTGACCCTCGGCGTGCAGTACGTGGGCGCCTAAGCGGCCCGGACGGAATCGCGTTGATTGCCAAACTGTTGTGCTCATTGGATGAAACCCGAGAGGTGGAGCAGATGATCGGCCAGCCCATTGTGCGACCCGTCGCCTCGAAGGTCGAGGGAAAAACTTCGCTTCATCGCGTGCTCACGCAACTCTACTCGGCCTGCTTCGTGATCGTGGGAATCATGAATGCGCGGCGGCGCGACGAAATCATCCATCGCGCGATCGGACTGCGTTCGGGGAGCATGTCGCTCGTCGATAAGCAGCTCAATCTTTACCAATGCGCGTTCTACATCGAGAAGAGCGAGCAGGACTATGTGGACTTCTTCATCAATGACATCACTCGGGTTGCACTGGGCCTTCTGGAAGAGATTTCGGCAATTGCATGGCGATGGAACGCCTTAGTCACGGGAACAGCGCTGCCTGAGCCCGCCGCGAGGATGCTTTTTGTGATGCCGGACTTTACCGGCGCATCGGACAGCGGCGTCTTCTGGTTCGATTTTGGGATCAACCTTCCCTACAGAAATCCGCAGTTTCTGAGGGATGCGTGGTGTGTCGATGAGACGAAAGATGCATTTGACGCCACCAGGCCGAAGATCACGGCCCATATGTTCCGACGCGCGTACGGCCTTATTTTTCACTACCGCTATGAGAATGCAACCCTGATGGCGCTTGCCCAGAAATACGGGCACATCAACCCCACCATCTCGCTGCACTACGTGACGGATGATGCGCGAAGCGCGTTGGGAAAGTCTGCCGCGGCGCTTTGGTCTGCTCCGTCCATGGTCGTGAGCAAGGCTCGCGATCTCAAACGCAGAGAGATTCAGGGCGAGATTGACATCGTGGGGCGAGAGAAGCTGCGGGAGTTCGTCGCAGACGTCGTACTCGGCGCCAAGACGTTTTCCGGAGGGTTTTCCAAACTCGTGTCGCGATTCCATCGAAAACTTGGCGCACACCTTGATTATTCTTCTTTGGATACCGACGCACAGATCAAGGAACTGGGCGATGCCCTGCTTGCGCGTGGTCATATGCCGCTGCCTTTTCCTCACGCAACATGTATGGCCGGAGCACAACACAAGCTTGCAGCATGCGCGAAAAAGGATGCTTCCCTTGCGAGGGAAATGGCGAGCGCTGCGTTCTGTAGCAAGTGTGCTTACTCGGCTACGTCGAGTGCGCACCTGCGATGGCTGGAAATCGACGAGCGAGACATGACCCTCAGGGTCGAAAACGATGTTCAAGCAAGTTTGCCCGAGAAATCTCTGCATCACTTGCGTGTTGCGGGTGAGTTGAAGAACCTACGTCGCGTAATTCAGCTGCATAAGGCGAGGTTGGGACTGCCATGAGTCGCGTGCGCGGCAGCAACGCTGTGTCCTTTCGTCGTCGAGGTGAAGCAACCGATACGGCGCCAGGTCGCAAGCCCTCCGTGGCTTACGTCTCGCAGCTCGCGGCGGAAAACAACATCCGTACGAAACTTGCACTCCTCGTGCGGTGGCTGCGTGTGGATGCGACCGAAGCATCTGGCGGAAATGACGTCATCACAGGGCTTGCGCCTCCTACGTCTGTGCGACAGTTCAACCGCTGGGAGTCGGCTCTAGGAAGTGCACAGGAGTTCCGTCGAAACAGCAATGACACGCTTCGTAAGCAGGCGCAGCTTTGGAGCTCAGTGAAGGATGCAATCCGCGCCGTTTCAGCCAAGGCGTCGTGCGACGAAAAACCTCCAAGCAACCGCGAACAACGCCTTGCCACGGCGCGGCGAGCGCAGCACATCGAGCGTACGCTCAGGCAGATCGCCGAACGCGAGCTCGTGCGTGTTCGACGCGAACTTGTCGTTGCGAAGTCGGAAAGCCTCACGCTGCGCGCACGG
>NZ_JBPJZL010000037.1:0-5159 GCF_051216835.1 Variovorax multivorans | reverse complement strand
GAAGGCGCCGGCCGTCACGATCGATGTGACCAGGGAACCGCTCGAGCTGCCGACCATTCCCAACGGCCTCGATACGCTGCAGTCGCAGGTGGAAGAGATCGTGTCCAAGGTCAACAAAGCGCCCTTCGCGCAGATCGGCAACGACCTGCGCACCACGCTCGCGAGCCTCGACAAGACGCTGACCAGCGCCGAGCAACTGACGACGACGCTGAACAACGACGTAGCGCCGGAAGCCATCGCGGCGATGAAGGACGCGCGCAAGACCATGAGCGCGGTCGAACGCACGCTCGCGCAGGACTCGCCGCTGCAGCAGGACGCGCGACAGACGCTGCAGGAGCTCACGCGCACCGCCGCGTCGGTGCGCATGCTGACCGACTACCTCGAACGCCACCCCGAGTCGCTGCTGCGCGGCAAACCGGACGACAAGAAGTGAAACACCCCTCCAACTTTCCAATTGCACACGCTGCGGTGCTCGCGCTGATCCTGGGAGTCTTTCTGGTGGACGGCTGCGTGAACAGGACCGATCGCTTCTCGACGCTGACAGCGCCAGATGTCCAACCGGGACCGACTTCAAAACCTCTCGATATTCAACGAAAAGTGCCACCGGCAAGAGGCGCCTGAATATGAACGTCCTGCTGCTCGGGGCCGAAACTCAAACGCGCAACAAACTCGGCAGTGCGCTCGGGCGATCCGGCTTCACAGTCGACGTGGCCGGCCCCGGCGATGCCGAGTCGCGGCTTTCCGCCGGCAAGCCGTATGCATTGGTTCTTCTCGACGCCGCGCCGCCGACGGCAACCCGCGCTGCGATCGGTGCCGTTCGGCGCATGACCAGCGCCCCGTTGCTGGTGCTGACTGAACGAGACCGGCTGGCGGACCACTTCGAAGGACTTGCGCTGGATGCCACCGAGTACCTGGCCGGGCCTTACGCCATCGAGGATCTGCTGACGCGGGCCTGGGCGCTGACATCCCGCGATGAGAGTCCTGACGCCGCCTTGCTCCGCCTGGCGGACCTAGCCATCGACCGGAAGCGCGGCAAGGCAATTCGCCAGGGCATGGACCTCAGCCTCAGTGCCACCCTGTTCGAACTTCTGGATGTGCTCATGGCCCACAGAGGCCATGTGATGTCACGCGCCAGGCTCATCAGCGCCGTTTGGGGGGCACGCGCCAGTCATCAGCACGACAACCTGGTCACGCTCGCCATCCTGAGACTTCGTCAGAGGCTGGATGATCCGTTCGATCTGAAGCTGATTCATACAGTGCATCGCAAGGGGTATGTTCTGGAAATTCGCAATGACCACTATCTTGGATCTGGCTGAACGCTGGACATTTATCTGACAAGGAAATCCCATGAAAAGACTCGTACTTCTATTTGTAGTTTCAGCTGTCCTTTCCGGCTGTGTGGTCGTCCCATCCGAACGGGATCGCCCCTCACTCGCACGGCGCGGTCACGGTGATCGGGTCCGCGACGGTGTGCCGGACCGCTATGACCGCGACCGGGATGGTGACGGTATTCCCGACCGCTACGACCGCGCACCGAACAACCCCTATCGATGACGCGTTTCGGACAAGGCTGCCAGAAATTGCGCGAAATCGACGTGATGTGGCGCCCTGAGCACGGCGTCATTGCGCCACAAGCCGGCAAGTGAGCAACGTCGATAGACACCAGGATTTGTGCGTTGTTCTAGCCCGACTGTCGTTGGGTCCGCAAGCCTGAATAAGAAAGGCGACAGTGGTCGGCATCGAGGCGGCGCCCTCAGCGGCCTTTTTCTCCCTCGTCCCTGCCAGCGCCGAACCGCTGTCGAAAGGCAGCAGGTACGTCAATTGGGCATTCTCATGCATGTTCATCCGGTTCGCGGTTTTGAGTGGATTGGGGTTCGGCGATTTCCAGTCTCTCAAGACTTCTCCGGGAGAACCACCCGCAACAGCCTATTGAGCCTTCACATCTAGTGCAGCGTTCCGAGGCACCGTGCTCTGCCACTTCGTCTGTTCGCGGTACCCACATGCGCGTTGCCCGCTCGAAAGGAAAATCCGGCCGAACCGGCCCGCCTGCGTCGTCGACGTCATCTCCATCAGCCTCTTCCGCATCGGCCTCGACAGGCTCGCGCTGCTCGAAAGCAAATCGGCAGCCGGGTCGGCGCGCAGCGCGGTCCATCGGTCTTCGAAGCGACAGCCCCCGCCATGTCCAGGCGTACGGCGCGCGACAGCTAGAAGAGGTGGGTTGCCTCGATTGCCCGTGCAGCCACAGACAAGCCAAGCACGGCCTGCGTGTAGACGATCAAGCAGCGCAAGCACTCGGTCGTGATCCGATGCCAACGCCGAAGCGTTCAAGTAGTCAAGTGGGGTCAGGGCGTGCGACGAGTCCTTGTCAACAGGGTGCTTGGGAATGCTTGCGAGGTTCATCGGATCTGATGGTCAGTCATGAGCTATTCGGTGGCTCGCGTTGCTGCTACGTGAGCCCGGACAGTCTCTTACCGATGTCGCCATCTCCCGAAAGGATTGCTGCCCTCCCAGAGCGTCTTTTGTCCTCGTGGCGACACACTGGTATGCAAGGATTCTCACGGCATCCTCCTAACGACTCCAATGACCGTCACCCACAAGAAGACGCACCCCGAATGGGCGCGACAAGCGCCGGACCCCACGTCGTCCAAACTCCCGCCGTCCGCCCGAGCCATCGTCGAGCGCACGCGCCGCTTCTGGCAGACGCAGCGATTTCAAGAACGGCTCCAACAAACTTCGGCCTTGCCCCCGGAACCCAGATGACATCGCAAATTCGTGACAGGTCGGAGCGTATAGCACCTACCCGGAGACCTTCTGATAACCAACATCAATCTGTTTCAGGTTCTCGCGGCACGGCCTTCACCATGGTCCCCATCCTGTTCACGTTTTGGGGTTCTCTGTGCCTGCGCAACCTGCCTGGGATGACATCACCACAAGCTGTGACGGCGTCGAGCGCCCGTGATTCGCAACCGTCGTCGCGGATGCAAGTGCCGCCGCGCATCGCCCTGCTCCCGCCCGAAAGAATGGCCCTCGCTGAGGCAAACGAGCGATGCGTCGAACCGTCACGCAGAACGAACCGGTGACGCCGGCCAGATCGCCCCGCTGGATGCGGACGATGCACCGAACGAACCGAGTCTGCCAGACGCGCGAAGCGCGCGTCACCTCTGGCATTCCCTGCCGGGCATTTGCCTGGCGCTCGACGCCACAGGCTGCGAGATCGAGCTCGAGACAGAGGGACCGATGACCGGTGCCCTCATCTTGTGGAGTCCCGAGAGCAAGGGACTGCTCGCCGGCCCGAATCTCGACGAACTCGAGCACATTGCCGAGCAACAGGCGAGCTACCGCGAACAGTTTCTCCACGCACCCATCGCATCGCCTTGGCACAGAAACGGGGACGATTGAGGCGGCGCCCCGCCCCGCCCCGCCCCGCCCCGCAATCAGCGTTACACCAGTTCAAGGCATCGGTACCGTCGAACGCATGACGGTCCACCATGCGCAATCCCCTCTCGCTCACCCACACTTCCGTGCTGCTCTTTGCGACGGCGGCGTCACCGAGGTGCGATCGTTTCAACCCTCGATGAAGCCAATGCCGAGGGCCCAGGCACTCTCACGCGCGCTCGCGGACTGAGCGATGCAATCAGGTCTCCCTATGCAAACGACAGCCGAGCAAAGCGCCGTCGCCGACGCCCCTCTGTCGGGGGTGACGAAGGTCATCGCCTACGCGGGTACTGGCAAAACAACCGCCCTCGTGGCCCTGGCGCACCGGAACCGCCACTTTCGTGGGCTGTACCAGGCTTTCAACAAGTCGGCCGAACTGGACGCCCGGCCACGCTTCTCGCGCTCAGTGCAGTGCAAGACGGTCAATGCCTTAGCCTTCGGCTCGACTGGCAAGGCCTATTCGCACAAGCTCGGAAACCTGTGGCCAGTGAATGCGATCAAGCTCATGGGACTCGCATGAGACTGGAGCTTCGCCGGGCTGGTGGTCGACACCATCACGGCCTGGTGCGTGAGCGACCTCAGGGCCCAACTGGGCGATCGCCGTGGGGCCTGCGCCAACGGGTCCGGAGCACCTCCTGCGCTATGCCGCGGATGTGGCCAGCCAACTCTGGACGCGCATGTGCGATCCACGTGACGAAGCGCCGATGACGCATCGATGGCTACCTCAAGTTGTTCCAACTGCAGCACCCTGCCCTTCCCTGCGACTACCTGATGCTGGACGAGGGCCAGGACACCAATCCAGTGACCTGGGACATCGTGGGCCGGCAGGTCTGTCCCGTGGTGCTGGTGAGCGATGGCTATCAATCGATTTACCAGTTCCGCGGCGCCGTGAACGCGATGGATGCGGCGCGGGCGAGCCGAACCCTGACTCTGACCCAGAGCTTTCGCTTCGGACCGAAGGTCGCCCGCATCGCCAACGCACTGTTGTGGGGCTTCTTCGACGAGACGCTCCCACTCTCCGGGGTCGGCCGGACACTGTGGTTCGGCGCCTGCCGCCCGAGGCGCCGCGGCATGCCGTGATTGCCCGCACGAACGCACAGATTTTCGAAGAGGCTATGCGCGGCGTGCGCGAGAAGAAGACTCTCGGCTTCGCGGGTGGTGTCAACGCGTACGGTTTCGAAAAGATCATCGACACATGGCACTTGGCCGATGGGCAATTGGGGCTGGTGCGTGATCCGTTCCTGCGCAACTTCCCATCCTGGCCAGCGACAATTATCTTGAGCCGCCGCTCAGAATAGTTGACGCCGGGCAACGGATTGGCCTCCAGCGCTGTCTGCGCCATCGCCGCGAGGCCGTTGAATCCTTTGCGCATATCCGTGTGACCCGCCACGATCCACACACGGGTGTTGGCCGGCAGTCCAATCATGAGCGCCGCGCCAATGCGTGGAGTACGACGCGCAGGCGTTGGCCGTCAACCGCCCCGTGCAGCTTCAGTCGCGCGCCGAAGACCTCCAGTTCAATGTGGCCCTGCGGCGGCGGTGGTGCAGTGACCGCCACCACCGACATCCATCGGCGCAACTGATTGGCGTTGATCCCGTGCCGCAGCGCTAGGGAAGGTCTGATCAAGTCGTAAATTGGCTTGATGGCGAGCGCGTGTGCTTGTCGTTGCGCTCGCAAGCTCGTCTCACCGAGCATCCCCATGCGTTTGAGAGGCCCTTGCGGCC
>NZ_JBPJZL010000036.1:0-5610 GCF_051216835.1 Variovorax multivorans | reverse complement strand
TGCCTGCATGCTCGGCATCCGAAAAACTGATCTGGCTCATCGTTGGCGCTCCTTCATTCAGCATGCGTAATCAACGTTCAGAGCGGCCATCCGTGGACTTGATCAGATGTTCCCTAGTGTCCTGTCCCAGTGATACGTGAGCAAAGTCGATGGAGCTTTTCCAGGATCGAGTCGGCAGTTGCAGTCCAGCGAAACGGCTGGGCGTTCTGGTTGTGAGAGGTCACGAAGTGATCGATGCGCTGCACCAGTTGCTTGACGCTGGTGAAGGATCCGCGGCGGATTGCTTTGTCCGTGATCAGGGCAAAGAAGCGCTCGACCTGGTTCAACCAGGAGCTGTAGGTCGGAATGAAGTGCATGTCGCTCAAATGGGCGTATTGACCATGCTGCGCCGGGGATCGGGATGTTCAGGTCGGCGATGCGTGCAACCTTCGACACACACAGCTCATGTGGCACTGCACCACGGTGCGGGGCAGTCGCCGGCGCGCTCATGGTCGCGGCACGATCGAAGATCGTCGCAAATTTGACAGTTTCGACGCGGCGCCAGACATATCATCCCCCACCACATGAACACTCACATCGCGGATGTCCGCCCTGTCTCGCGTCGCCGACGCGCCCTGCTGGCTGGCGGCGTGCTGCTGGCGAGCACCGCCGCCGCAGGCGTCGGATACGTCGCCACGCACTCCAACTCGCCGATCGCCATGAATGAATTTTCCGACCTTGCCCACGCCATGAGCACGCTCGAGCGCCTTCGCGAGGCGCCGCTGCATACCCGCTCGGGCTGGGACCTGGCCCATGTGCTGCACCACTCTGCGCAAAGCATCGAATACTCCCTGGACGGCTTTCCACAGCCGAAACCTGCCTGGTTTCGCGCCTCGTTGGGGCGCATGGCATTTGCGGTGTTCTCGGCGCGCGGCAAGATGAGCCATGGACTGGAAGAGCCGATACCCGGCGCACCGGCGATTGCTCCGGGCCAGCCGCTGAACGCTGCGGTGGAGCACCTGATGAACGCCTTGAATCGTTTCGAACGACACAGCGGGACGCTCGCCCCTCACTTCGCCTACGGCGCACTGGATAAATCCGAGTACGCGCGCGCCCACCTCATGCACCTAGCGAATCACTGGGCACTGGTGGACGCCGGCTGACGCGCGCCGCCGAGCAGGGCCACGACCTCCTGCACGAGCGGCGCATTCCTTGTCTTGCTCCAGGCCACGGCCGTCGTCACCACCTGCAGGTTCTCCTTGAGCGGGTGGAGCACCACGTTCTGAGGTGCGAGTTTTTTTCATCGATGCAGGCACGAGCGCAATCCCTTGCCCGCATCCGACGAACGCAACCTGCGAAGCGACGCTGCGAGTCTCGTGGACCACCCTGGGCGACAAGCCGTGGGCAAGGCACGCGGCTGTCAGGCCGTCGAAATAGAGCGGTGCACGGCGCCAGCGAGGAATGTCTCCACAGCGCGCTGAACCATTGCTTGAATCTGATCCGCCGACAGCGGTGAAGGATCGGCCTGGTACAGACGAATCTGAGTCTCCGCCGTCACCAGTGCGGAGAACTGCATCGCAGTCACGACGGGATCTGCACGCCGCAGTTCGCCGTATTCCATGGCAGACGCCATGAGCCCGGCGAGCGTCTGAATGAACTCGGTCGGACCCGATTCGTAGAACAACTGCCCCACATTGGAGTGCCCGGCTTCGGCAATGACCATCCGATAGACCGCGAGCGCATCGGCATCGTTGCTCAGCACAGACAGCATTCGCTCGCCGAAGCTCGTCAACAGTGACTCGAGCGTGGCATCACCACTCACTTCCAGCAACTCCGCCGGCGCCGCCGCCAGGTGCGATGTGGCAACGCTCTGCACTACCGCCGTGAATAGTTCCTCCTTCGAGGGGAAGTATCCGTAAAGCGTGGCCTTCGATCCGCCAAGACGCTTGGCAAGTTCGTTCATCGATGCCCGTTCGTATCCCTGCTCTCTAAACAGTGCTAGTGCCGCCTCAAGGATGGCGTTGCGGCGGATCTCCGTTCTTACCTTCATCACGTCTCCTTCGAAAGAATACCCAACTGTACATTTTTCTTGACAGCGTGGATTCTCGAAATCAATAATGTACCGTAACGTACAGTTGCGGCCAACTTCGGCACCCCGATCAACCAAAGGAATCCATGCCCGCCCTTCTCAAAACTTCAACGGTTGCCTCACTTGCGGTCTGCCTGGTCCTTGGTGCGTGCAGCAGTACGCAGCCTATTCCTTACGCGGGCATCCCGTCGTCCAGCCAGTTGCGCCCCAGTCAGAACGATGACTCCGGCCGCATCCCGTTCGAATACAAGACCCAGGTCGACTGGCGCAGGTATTCGGCCTTCGTCCTCGATCCGGTCGCTATCTATCGCGGCAGCGACGCCCAGTTCGACGATGTGTCGGAAGACGACAAGGCATTCCTCGCCCGCAACATGCGGGACCAGTTCGCCGAAAAGCTGAATGCCCGCTTCAGGGGCGCTCCAGGCCGCAATGCAAATGCATTGCGGATCAAACTGACGCTCACTGGCGCAAAGACGAACACGGCCGTGCTCAGCACCTTCTCCCGGTTCGACCTCATGGGCGGCCCCTACAACGCCGTGCAGGCCGTCCGCGGCAGGGAAGGCGCCATGACGGGCTCGGTCAGCTTTGCGGTCGAGATCTACGACGCCTCGACCAACGAGCTGCTCGGGGCCTACGTCGCCAAGCAGTACCCCAATGCATGGAACCTCAAGGCCGGTATCGGCGCCAGAAGTGCGTCCGTCGTAGGCATTGAAAAAGGCGCCGACCAACTGGTCGCCTACCTTCAGTGACGCGGGCCTCGAGGACTGACCCACATGGACGCCATTCACCGGATACGCCAGGCCGCCGAGGCGACGAGGAGGACGCTCGCGCGGCGACTGCGAAGGTCCTGCATCCAGCTTCAGTGCGCCTTCGCAAGGGTCGCCCGGTCCAGGCGCGGCATCTTCCACGCCAAATGAATCATCACCCACTGCAGGAGCACTCCATGACCTTCACCCGGAATTTCCGCCTCGCATGCATGGCCGCCTGCCTTGCACTCGCCTTCAACGCGAAGGCTGAACTCTTCACCTCCCTGGCTTCCAGTGCAGGCTCTGCCTCCAGCGGCAGCGCGTCCGCATCGCTGCGCGGTTCGAGCAAGAGCTCGTTCGACGGCGACAAGGTGGCCGAGGGCGACTACCGCATCACCGAAGTGGCGCAAGCCACCGACCGCGCCGGCTTCACGCGCGTCGCAATGCAAAGCGACGACACGCAGCAGCGCATCGTGCTCGAGCTGCCGCAAGCCACCTTCGCGAAGGAACGCCTAGGCCCTGGCGACATCGTGCATGCGCAACCGCGAGCCTACGGAACGGCATTCGCGCGCAGCGACAACCGCCAGGCGTTCTACCTGGTGCTCGCCGACGATCTGTACGGGGAGCTGGCCGCCCGCCCCGTCAGCCTTTGAGCGTCGTGCGCCGGCTCGCGCTGGGGCTCGCGGCGGTCCTCGCTCTCGCCTGGGGCACGGCGCAAGCGGCGCCAGGTGGGACCGGACCGCTGGCTTCCTCGCAGTTCTGCGATCACACGAAGCCACTGACCGCAGACCAGCAGGATCGATTGCTGCGCCTTGCCGCCGTCGTGCGCGACGAGCTCTCCGCCTCCGGCGACGGTGCCGTGCTGATCAGCCGTTCCGGGCTCGATCTTTCGCGATTCCGAATCCGGTACTCCCACGCTGCCATCGCGTGGCGCGACGAGAAAGACGCCTGGTCTGCCCGCCAGCTGTACTACGCCTGCGACGAAGGCCGCCCGCGGATCTACGACCAGGGCCTGACGGGGTTCGCGATGGGCATCGACGATCCCGCGCTGAGCTACATCTCGATCGTGCGACTCCCCGCCGACGCGGCTCGGACGCTGCGACGCGCGGCGCTCGACACGCCGCGCGCGCTGCACCTGCTGGCCGCAACCTACAGCGCCAATGCCTATCCGTTCAGCCTGCGCTACCAGAACTGCAACCAGTGGGTCATGGAGCTGCTCGCCGTCGCGTGGGGCAACCTGGCCGACGGAGACGACCTGCGCGAACGCGCCCAGGCCTGGCTGCGGCAGGCGCCCTACGAACCCGAACCGGTCGACGTTGGCTCGCATGCGCTGATCTTCGCATCGAGCTTCGTGCCCCTGCTGCATTTGGACGACCACCCGGAAGAAGACCGCTACGCGCTGAAGCTGCGAGTCAGCCTGCCCTCGACCGTCGAGGCCTTCGTGCGCGAACAGCTGCCCGGGAGCGAGCGCATCGAGCTGTGCCATGACGGCAAGCAGGTCGTCGTGCATCGCGGCTGGACACCCATCGCCGATGGCTGCCGGCCGGGCGACGGCGATCGTGTCTTGCAGCTCGACTAGCCAACGCACCACCCACACCTTGCAGACGAAGGAAACACGAATGCGCCCGTCGATGCACACCATGATTCGCGCCACCGCCTTCGCCTTGGCAGGCTGTACGGGGGCGCAACCGCGCCCTTATCCCGGCTCCCGGTCGACTGAAGAGGACCAGGGGGCACTGGCTCAGCACATGGACGCCCGGTTCAGCGACAGGCTCAACGCAAGATTCGGCTTGGTAGCGCGCCCGGATGCCTCAAAGGCCGGTATCGACAAGGCAGCCGACGACCTGGCCGCCCGTCTGGCGTGACCCGCCATCGCGTCCGAATGTCCTCGCTGATTTGGCTTATCCCAGTGCTCGCGGCATTGATCAGTATCACTCTGGTAGCCCGGGTCCTGCTCGAGCGCGGCCCCACGGTCGAGGTGAGCTTCAGAACGGCCGAAGGTCTGGAAGCCGGCAAGACGGTCGTGAAGTACAAGGACGTGCAGATTGGCGTGGTGAAGAGTCTGCGACTGTCCGGCGACCGCTCGCAGGTGCGCGTGGTGCTGCAGCTGAACCAGGACGCCGAGGGCTTCGCTGCACGGGACACGCGCTTCTGGGTGGTACGACCGCGACTCGACACCACGGGCATTTCGGGCCTGGGCACCTTGCTGTCCGGCGCCTACATCGGGGGCGATGCAGGCACGTCGAGCGAGAACAGCAAGATGTTCGTCGGCCTCGAAGCGCCTCCCGTCGTGACGCACGACGCGTCGGGCACGCAGTTTCTGCTGCGTGCTGAGGACGCAGGCTCGCTCGGCGTGGGCTCGCCGGTGTTCCTGCGGCGCATCAAGGTCGGCCAGGTCGCCGCCTATGAGCTCGAACGCGACGGCCACGGTGTCTTGTTGCGGATCTTCGTGAACGCGCCCTACGACAGCTTCGTCGGCGTCAACACGCGCTTCTGGCATGCCAGCGGGTTCGGTCTGCGGCTCAGCGCGAGCGGCGCGACGCTGCGCACCCAGTCGCTCACGTCCATTCTTCTTGGGGGCATCGCCTTTGGTGCGCCGGACGAAGCCCGCGGACCGGCGGCCCCTGAGGGCGCAGCCTTCGCGCTGGCCGGCGACGAGTCGACTGCGATGAAAACTCAGGACGGCCCGGCGCAGACCCTGCTGCTGTACTTCAACCAGTCGCTGCGCGGCCTGTCGCCGGGCGCGGCGGTGGACTTTCGCGGTGTCGTGATCGGCGAGGTGAAGGCCATCGGCGC
>NZ_JBPJZL010000035.1:0-5773 GCF_051216835.1 Variovorax multivorans | reverse complement strand
TGTTAGGTTGCATTGGAGAGTGTCAACAGGGTTGCCTGATCTGACGAGTCGCCGAACACTGGGAACTGCCCGAGCAGCCCAAGCCTCTTTCAGAGGCGAGTAGCCCGGCGCGCCGCATTTTTTGCGGCAAGTCCTGCGGGAGTCGCGGTGATGGTAGCGCGCAGATCATTCAGTGCAGCCACGTTGACACGGCTTCGCGAGATGCCGGCCGGCGAAGCCCTGGCGCTGCTGACGACGCACGCCAGACTTGACCCGACGTATGTGCCTGTCAAGGACGACCGCAGCTGTCGGTGGCACGTGTCCACCGCGCGCGGCGAGTTCGAGATCCTGACCACCGGAGCCAAGTGGTACGACACGCGAGTGCGGCTCGGCGGTGGCGGCGCCATCGATCTGGCGAGGCACGTCCTCGGCCTGTCGTTCGTAGATGCGGTGAAGCACCTGACCAACGCGGCAGGCCAGCATGGTCCAGATCGTTCGTAAGGGCCCCCTGGCGAACCCGTCGGAGGTCATCAAGCATTTGCGCCCGGCGGCAACGCAGGCGCATTCCATCGTGCTACGCGAGCCAAGGCCCGCGGGGTTCCCGTTGCTCTTCACGGCGCAGTGGCAACTCATCGAGCCGGTCGTGGCCTTCCTGCATGAACACTTCGTGCAGCGGGCGCATACCGCCGACACGCTCAGGACCTATGCCGAGGTCCTCTACGACTGGTTCGAGACGCTCGAACAGAACGCCGTTGGCTGGGACGGCGCCGATGCGGTGGACCTGGTGGCCTACCGCAACCGCATGATGCTGCAGCCCAGCCCTCACACGGGCCGGCCCTACCGCATCTCGACCATCAACCACCGCGTGCGCGGTGTGCTGAGGTTCTACGAGTGGGCCGTGCGGACGCACTGGCTGGCCGCTTCGCCGCTGGTGGGGCGGCCACGCAACTTCGCCGTGGCGAGGCACCCGCAGCCGGCCCGCGCCGGCACCACGCAGGCGAGCGACCACAATCTCTTCGTGCTGCGCCAGTTCGAGCCGCTGCCGCGTCCGCTCACATCCGCGCAGGCGCGCGAACTTCTGGCCACACTGGCGCCGCCGTACGACTTGATGGCGCGCTGGCAGCTCTACACGGGCCTTCGGGTTAGTGAGCTGCTGCGACTCAGCGTCAATGACGTCACGAGGCGGCAACCGTCAGCGGCGTCGCATCACACGATCGATGTGACGCGCAAGGGACGCAAGCCCGGCTACGTGATCGCGCCGGCAAGTCTGCTCGATGAGACGGCAGGCTACCTCTGCGGTCACCGTCACGCTTGGCTGCAGCGCGCCCGGCGCAAGGGCCGACCTGTCGAGCATACGGCGTTGTTCATCAACGCCCGCGGCGCGCCCGCCGGCAGGAACGCCTATCAGCGCGTGATCAGCCAAGCTGGCCGGGCCTGCGGGTTCAAGGCGACCACGCATCTGATGCGGGCGACCTTCGCCTGCATGCTGCTGGCTCGCCTCGAACGGCTCGCCAGCGAGGGCGCCGCGATCAACCCGCTGCTCGTGGTGAAGGTGCTGATGGGTCACGAACGCATCGAGACCACCGACCGGTATCTGCGCGCCATCGCTGTCGACGCCTGCGCACTCAAGGAGGTCCTGGACACCTTGTTGTCCGGGACTCAGTGACCATGGGCGCACGCCGTCAACCGATGCCTCGGGTGCTGCCGGGCAAGGCCACGGCCGCTGCACTCGAGGGGATGCAGCCCGTGCGTCACGACGCACCACGGCGGGTGCGCAACACCGTCGTCGATTTCACCTCGCTGTGCCTGCCCGAGGACGTGCGCCTCGCTCTGGCCGAGGCTTTCTGGAGCCACGTCGGGATCCAGTCCGAGCGCTGCATCCATACGCATTGGTTCCATATCAAGACCTTCGACCGATTTGCCTGCGAGTCGGGTTCGCCTGCGGGACTGGCCGACCTGCATCGCGACCTGCTCGTGCGCTACATCGAGTGGCTCAACGCGCAGCGCAGGCCAGACGGCCAGCCCTGGGCCAAGTCGAGCCGGGCAGGCGCGTACACGGCGCTGCGCAAACTGCTGCAATGGCTCGAACGCTGCCGCCCCGGAGTCATCCACAGCATCGAGTACCCCTTCAACCCGTTCCCGTGGAGGAACCGCGACACGCCGCCGCGCAGCAAGATGCCGGCGCACGAACTGCGCGCAATCCTGCGTGCGTGCGAGGCAGACATCGCGCAGATGCGCAATGCCCGCGAGGCGGCCACCGCTCAACGTGTCGCCGACAGCGGCAAGCCAGGCACGCTTGGCTGGCTGCTGCAACATGTCGATCGGCATTGCGGCGGCATCATCCCCACGGCACGCGAACTGTCACGCGCAGGGCAGCATGCGGTCAACAGAACGCTGAGCCGGCTCGGCGGCTTGAAGCAGGTCGAGCCCTGTCTGTACCCACGCGCCGAATCGCTGCTACCGTACTACCTCGCGATCCTGATCCATGCGGCCGGCAACCCCGACCCCATCGCCGAACTCGAGCGCGACTGCCTGCAATCCTTGCCGCTGCTGGACGATCGCCAGGCGCTCGTGTGGTTCAAGGCTCGCGCCAACAGCATCCAGCGGCGCACGTTCAGCAGCGTCGACTGCTTCGAGCCGCCCGCGCTGGTGAAGGAGATCGTCGCGTGGAACGAACGACTGCGAACGCTCGCGCCAGTCGCGCTGCGCGAACGGCTGTTCCTGTACGCGGGCATGCGCGGAGTAACCGCGTTGTCGAGCAGCGCCGTCAAGAGCATGCTCAAGGCCTTCTGCGGGCGCCACGGCCTGTCGAGGTTCTCCCTGGCGTCAATCCGCCCCGGCGTCCTCGCGAGCTTCTACCGTGCCTCGGGCGACCTGCGCCGCGTCAGCGCCGTCGCCAACCACGCGCACCTGGCTACCACCGTGCGCTACGTCCAGACGCCTGAAGTCGACGCACAACATCGCGCACGCATCGCCGCCTTGCAGCGCGCCTTCATCGGGCACATCGAGCAGGCTCGCTCGAGCGGCACAGCCAAGCCTGCTGCCTCGAACGGCAGCGGCTCAATCGTTCCCCCCGGGGAGGTCGTGTCGATGTTCGGCTTTGGCTGCACGGACCCGTTCGCAGGTGCAGCCCCCGGCACGCATCGCGGCGAGTTGTGCACCCACTTCATGGGCTGCTTCACCTGCCCCAACGCCATCATCACGCCGGACCCTTCAACGGTAGCCCGGCTGCTGCAGGCACGCGATCACCTGCGCGCTGCTGCCAGGGCGCTGCACCCGGCTCGCTGGCAGTCGGTCTATGCCCCGCAGCTGCGCATCCTGGAGGAGGACATCCTTGCACGCTTCGCCGCGGGCGAACTCGCTGCCGCTGCGCCCCTGGTGGCGCAATTGCCACCGTTACCCGATCTGCGATGAGGTGCAGCGATGCGCGCTTCCCGATCCGCCACCCAAGTCCCCAAGGTGCGGGGTGCACGCGCGGCGCAGTCCGCGCCCATCGATCACGCATGGTTCCTGCTCGACTCGACCTGGCGCGACACGGTCTGGGTTTTCAAGCCCACCAATGTCCTCGAAGAAGCCAGACCCGTGCAACTGCACTGGAACTTCACTCTCGCTGGCGGAAGGTGTTTCACCGACGATCGGTATGCGCCGCTGCTGGAGAGCAGCAGGCAGCTCATCGCACTCATCCGCAGCCGCTCACTGAGCACGGGCCTGGCGCAACGCGCAAGCACGGTGGCCGGGCATTTCATGTACTTGCGCGAGCTCCTGCGCTGGATGGACCAGGCAGGCTTCACGCGCTTTGCCGATCTGGACGCCACGGCGCTGCTGCAGTTCCAGCGTTCGCTCACAGAGCGTCCTGGCATCGCGCGCGCCGCGCGCGCCCCCGCAACGGTGCAGAAGTATCTCTACCTGTTCACGTACCTCCATCGGTTTCGCGACGAACTCGACGACGGGCTGCACATTGATCCCTTCCCGGGGCGCAGCCACGGCGAGGTCGCCGGCGTGCGCGACGCCCAGATTCGGCGCTGGCCCTATACCCCGGATGGCGTCGCCGTTGCCCTGGTCCAGGGTGCCATCAATCTGCTGGTCGATGGCGCCCCTCACATCCTTCGGGCCAGGCAGGTCTACGCTGAAGCGATGGCCTCGGCCACCCGACGCGGCTACGGCGTCAACGCCCGCACCAATGCGGCGACGCGGGCGTTGCAGCAGGCAGGCATCGAACTGCCCGGCACTGCGCAACCGGTCCGTACGGTCGACGACCTCGCGCAACTGATCGATATGCTCTACGCCGCGTGCTTCGTGGTCATCTCCTACTTGGTGGGGCCCAGGGCGAGCGAGATCCTGCACCTGGATGCCGGCTGCGTGCAGCAGCGTGGCGACGGCGCCACCGATGATGTGATCCCCGTGATCGTCGGCGCCATCTTCAAGCACCAGGCCGAGTACAGCGGCCGGCCCCACGAGTGGGTAGTGCCGCCGCCCGCTGTCCAAGCCATCTCGGTTCTCGAGGCGCTGTCCGCCGGGCATCGCGCTCAGGCAGGGCGCGCCCAGTTGTGGCTGCGCCGCCGTCAGATTTCTGGCGCCACCGAGTGGCAGATGGTGTGCCCCGGTCCGCTGGTCGTTCCATCGGCCATGCGCATGCGCCTTCTGCTGCAGCGTTTCGCCGCATGGCTTGGGTTACCTCTGCATCAGGGCAAGCCCTGGCGGCTCACGACGCACCAGGGCCGCAAGACCTTCGCCCGCTTCGCGGCGCTGCGCGATAGCTCGGCCTTGTTCGCGCTGGCCCAGCATCTCGGTCACCGCGAACGCGCCGTCACCGACCACGGCTACAGCGGCTCGGACTACCGTCTCAATCAGGAGATCGAGTCCGGGATCCTCGAACAGTCGGCCGCAGCCTGGGAACACATGCTCGCCGCACCCGGCCTGGGCGGCCACGCCGGCGCCGAGATCGTGGCCAGGCGCCCGCGCTTCCGGGGCGCGCGACTCAAGCAGGACATCAAGAGCTACGCGCGCTTGCTGGTGGATGCCGGGCTCGTGCTCGGCGTGTGCGACTGGGGATTCTGCGTCTACAGGGAAGATCACAGCGCTTGCCTGGGCAACGCCATCGGCCCTAACCCGGCACGGCGTGAGCCCTCGACCTGCTCGCGCTGCAAGAACTTCGCCGTGTCAACCCAGCATCGGCCCTATTGGGTCGAGCAGGTCCATAGGCACGAAGTGCTGCTCAACGAACCGGCGTTGCCGCTGCAGACGTTACGCATCGTGCGCGAGCGTCTCGACGAGGCGCGCTCGCTCATCCGCGCGATCGATGAAGTGAGCAAGGAGGGCAAGCATGGCGAGCGCATCCACCGCTGACGCCACCGGCAGGCCGCCCGCGCAGCGGCTGCGCGATGCGCTGGCCCAACTGGCCGCGCTCAGCACGCCCGAAGCACCGACCGCCTCGGCGCTGTGTGAACTCGCTGGCGTTTCGCGCAATGCGCTGTACCGCTACCACCCCGACATCCTGCACGCGTTACACAAGCTGCAGCGGCAGCGCTACCGTGATCCGGGTCCGGCCAGTCGTGCCGTGCAGCAGCTGCGCGACGAGAACGAAGACCTGCACCAGCAGGTGACCAAGCTCGCGGCTCTGGTCGACCACTATTTCGCGGCTTGGCAGGAGACCAGCTCACTGCTGCGGCGCCAGGAACGCGAACTCGCCGACCTGCGCCGAAATGCCAAGCCAAAGCTGGTTTCAATACGTAAATAGACGAATACGGGGGTCACAGGCTCCCCCGTGTTGACACCCTCGAAATCAACATAATGG
>NZ_JBPJZL010000034.1:3739-6005 GCF_051216835.1 Variovorax multivorans | reverse complement strand
TTCCCCCAAAGCAAAAACCCCCAGTCAATGCTGACTGGGGGTTTCTGGGCTGTAAGAGCCTGACGATGACCTACTTTCACACGGGAACCCGCACTATCATCGGCGCTGACGCGTTTCACTGTCCTGTTCGGGATGGGAAGGAGTGGTACCACGTCGCTATGGTCATCAGGCATAAAGGGTTGTCTGACTGATCACGTGATCAATCAAACGAATTCATAGAGTTTGGAATCAGTTTTTGGCGAATTATTTTGAATGCGTCAACTTGGCATAACACCTTGATCAGACTGATCAAAGTTATAGGGTCAAGCCGCACGAGCAATTAGTATCAGTTAGCTTAACGCATTACTGCGCTTCCACACCTGACCTATCAACGTCCTGGTCTTGAACGACTCTTTAGGGGGCTCAAGGCCCCGGCAGATCTCATCTTGAAACGAGTTTCCCGCTTAGATGCTTTCAGCGGTTATCTCTTCCACACTTAGCTACTCGGCAATGCCACTGGCGTGACAACCGATACACCAGAGGTGTGTCCACTCCGGTCCTCTCGTACTAGGAGCAGGCTTCCTCAAATCTGCAGCGCCCACGGAAGATAGGGACCAAACTGTCTCACGACGTTTTAAACCCAGCTCACGTACCTCTTTAAATGGCGAACAGCCATACCCTTGGGACCGGCTACAGCCCCAGGATGAGATGAGCCGACATCGAGGTGCCAAACACCGCCGTCGATATGAACTCTTGGGCGGTATCAGCCTGTTATCCCCAGAGTACCTTTTATCCGTTGAGCGATGGCCCTTCCATACAGAACCACCGGATCACTATGTCCTGCTTTCGCATCTGCTCGACTTGTCAGTCTCGCAGTTAAGCACGCTTATGCCATTGCACTATCGTCACGATGTCCGACCGTAACTAGCGTACCTTCGAACTCCTCCGTTACGCTTTGGGAGGAGACCGCCCCAGTCAAACTGCCTACCATGCACTGTCCCCGATCCAGATAATGGACCTAGGTTAGAACCTCAAACACACCAGGGTGGTATTTCAACGTTGGCTCCACAAGATCTAGCGACCCTGCTTCAAAGCCTCCCACCTATCCTACACAGATCTGTTCAAAGTCCAATACAAAGCTACAGTAAAGGTTCATGGGGTCTTTCCGTCTTTCCGCGGGGAGATTGCATCATCACAAACATTTCAACTTCGCTGAGTCTCAGGAGGAGACAGTGTGGCCATCGTTACGCCATTCGTGCAGGTCGGAACTTACCCGACAAGGAATTTCGCTACCTTAGGACCGTTATAGTTACGGCCGCCGTTTACTGGGACTTCAATCAAGAGCTTGCACCCCATCATTTAATCTTCCAGCACCGGGCAGGCGTCACACCCTATACGTCCACTTTCGTGTTTGCAGAGTGCTGTGTTTTTAATAAACAGTCGCAGCCACCGATTTTTTGCAACCCATTCATGCTCCGTTGTTCACTTCACACTAATAGGGCACACCTTCTTCCGAAGTTACGGTGTCAATTTGCCGAGTTCCTTCTCCTGAGTTCTCTCAAGCGCCTTAGAATACTCATCTCGCGCACCAGTGTCGGTTTGCGGTACGGTCGTATATAGCTGAAGCTTAGTGGCTTTTCCTGGAACCTCGTTCAGTCACTTCACCAGCAAGCTGGCTCGATCGTTGGCCTCGGTATATGTGCACCGGATTTGCCTAATGCACGCCTACATCCAACTAAACCGGGATATCCAACACCCGGATGACCTATTAAGATCCGTCCCCACATCGCACTATATATCGGTACAGGAATATTGACCTGTTTCCCATCAGCTACGCATCTCTGCCTCGCCTTAGGGGCCGACTCACTCTACGCCGATGAACGTTGCGTAGAAAACCTTGCGCTTACGGCGAGGGGGCTTTTCACCCCCTTTAACGCTACTCATGTCAGCATTCGCACTTCTGATACCTCCAGCACGCTTTACAACGCACCTTCACAGGCTTACAGAACGCTCTCCTACCACTTGCAATAAATTGCAAATCCGCAGCTTCGGTAACTGGCTTAGCCCCGTTACATCTTCCGCGCAGGACGACTCGATCAGTGAGCTATTACGCTTTCTTTAAATGATGGCTGCTTCTAAGCCAACATCCTGACTGTTTTAGCCTTCCCACTTCGTTTCCCACTTAGCCAATTTTAGGGACCTTAGCTGGCGGTCTGGGTTGTTTCCCTCTTGAGTCCGGACGTTAGCACCCGGTGCTCTGTCTCCCAAGCTGTACTCATCGGTATTC
>NZ_JBPJZL010000034.1:0-1139 GCF_051216835.1 Variovorax multivorans | reverse complement strand
ACGTATTACCGCGGCTGCTGGCACGTAGTTAGCCGGTGCTTATTCTTACGGTACCGTCATTAGCCCTCTTTATTAGAAAAGGCCGTTTCGTTCCGTACAAAAGCAGTTTACAACCCGAAGGCCTTCATCCTGCACGCGGCATGGCTGGATCAGGCTTTCGCCCATTGTCCAAAATTCCCCACTGCTGCCTCCCGTAGGAGTCTGGGCCGTGTCTCAGTCCCAGTGTGGCTGGTCGTCCTCTCAGACCAGCTACAGATCGAAGGCTTGGTGAGCCTTTACCTCACCAACTACCTAATCTGCCATCGGCCGCTCCATTCGCGCAAGGTCTTGCGATCCCCTGCTTTCATCCGTAGATCGTATGCGGTATTAGCACAGCTTTCGCTGCGTTATCCCCCACGATTGGGCACGTTCCGATGTATTACTCACCCGTTCGCCACTCGCCGCCAGGATTGCTCCCGCGCTGCCGTTCGACTTGCATGTGTAAGGCATGCCGCCAGCGTTCAATCTGAGCCAGGATCAAACTCTATAGTTCGATCTTGATTTGCGCCCCATCTCGCGATGAGGCAAAACTCATAAAAAAAGAAATTGAAGTGAACTTCACTTCTATTCTCATGAGCGTTTTTAAGTCTTGCGACTTGTTCCGAAGAACTTACGCAATTACCTTCAAACGCCCACGCTTATCGGCTGTAGATTTTTAACGAACCTCGAAGCAACTCTGCGTTGACTTCGTTTGCTTTGCTGCGATCAGCGAAGCCTTGTAGTCTATCACGATTTTTAAAGAATCGTCAAACTTTTTTCGCTTTCAACACCTTCTTTATTCGCATCCCGCAACCTTCGTTGCAAGCTGCTGAAGCCGTTTCAGCGGAGCCTTGCAGTCTAGCACGACTTTTAAAGTCCAACCAAACTTTTCAACTCTTTCTTCACCTTCAACCAGCCTCTTTTCGCAACCCGCAACTTCCGTCGCAAGCCGCTGAAACCGTTTCAGCGAAGCCTTCGATTATGCACCGTTTTTTCAAACCGCGTCAACTTTCGAAGACTTTCTTCACCGCCAACAATCAACGCCCCAGAAGAAGCACCAACTGCCTCGAACACCAGTGGCATTCATCAGCGAAGCCCACGAGTATATGACAGATTTGGGG
>NZ_JBPJZL010000033.1:0-22699 GCF_051216835.1 Variovorax multivorans | reverse complement strand
TTGGTCGTCAGCCTGCTGGCCATCCTCAAGGCCGGTGGCGCCTACCTCCCCCTGGATGTGGACTACCCGCCCGAGCGCATCGCATTCATGCTCCAGGACGCAGCGCCCGTGTGCATGGTCACCAACGCCGCCATCGCACAGGCCCTGGCCCCGGCCCTGCCAACCCTGTGCCTGGACGACGCAACACTGGGCCAAGCCCTGGGCAACGCCCCGGCCACCGACCCCACTGACGCCCACCGCTCAGCTCCCCTGCTGCACACCAACCCCGCATACGTCATCTACACATCGGGCTCCATCGGCAAACCCAAGGGCGTGACAGTGGAACACCGCAACGCGGTCAACCACATGCACTGGATACAACAAGCCTTTGCGTTGAGGCCGCAGGACGCCGTGCTGCAGAAGACGCCGTTCAGCTTTGACGCTTCCGTGTGGGAATTTCATGCGCCGCTGATGGTGGGTGCTCGCCTGGTCATGGCTCGGCCCGAAGGTCATCGGGACCCGCGCTACCTAGGTGAAGTGCTGCGCTCCGAGCGCATCCACACCCTGCAGGTCGTACCTAGTCTGCTGGAGGTCTTGGTGGAGACTGAAGCGCTGGCCGAATGCGCGCCGCTGCGGCGCGTCTTCTGCGGCGGCGAAGCGCTGTCGCAGAGTTTGGTGGATCGCTTTCGCGCCCAGGTGCCCGACGCGGTGCTGGTCAACCTCTACGGCCCGAGCGAAGCCACGATCGATTCAACCAGCCATGTGTGCGAAATTCATTCGGAGGGCATGCATGCCCCCATAGGCGGCCCGATCTGGAACACGCAGATCTACGTGCTGGACGCCTCGCTGCAGCCCGTGCCCGCGGGCGTGCCCGGCGAGCTCTACATCGCTGGCGCGGGCCTCGCGCGCGGCTACCTGCGCCGCCCCGGCCTGAGCGCCGAGCGCTTCATCGCCAACCCCTTCGGCGCTCCCGGTTCGCGCATGTACCGCTCCGGCGACCTCGCCCGGTGGCGCTCAGACGGCGTGCTCGACTTCCTCGGCCGCGCCGACCAGCAGGTCAAGATCCGAGGCTTTCGCATCGAGCCCGGCGAGATCGAGGCCGCACTGGCTCGCCTGCCCAGCATCGCGCAGGCCACCGTCATCGCACGCGAGGACATCCCCGGGCACAAGCAACTCGTGGGCTATGTGGTGCCGGAGTCTGCAGACTCGACCATCGACACCGCAGCCGCGCGCCGCACCCTGTCCGAGTCCTTGCCCGACCACATGGTCCCCGCGGCCATCGTCGTGCTCCCAGCCTTGCCGCTCACGCCCAACGGCAAGCTCGATCGCCGAGCCCTGCCAGCGCCGGACTTCACGCCCCTCAGCATCCGCGCGCCACGCACCCCACGGGAGGAGATCCTCGCCTCCCTCTTCGCAGACGTCCTGCGACTGCCCCAGGTAGGCATCGACGACAGCTTCTTCGACCTGGGCGGCCACTCCCTGCTGGCCACCAAGCTCATCAGCCGCGTGCGCTCCTCCCTGAGCGTGGAGCTGCCCATCCGCGCACTCTTCGAAGCTCCATCGGTCGCTCAACTCGCGCAGCGCCTGGGCACTAGCGCGAACTCCTTCGACTGCTTAATTCCAATTCGGACTACTGGCACAGCTTCGCCCGTGTTTTGCATCCATCCGCTCGGCGGTTTGAGTTGGGGATACTCGTCTCTCATTCGTCACCTCGACAAAAAATTCCCAATCTATGGGTTGCAATCGCGCGGTTACTCCTCTTTGGAAGAAATGCCATCAACAGTCGAGGAAATGGCAGAGGATTATTTAGATCAAATTAAGAAAATTCAACCCAAAGGACCATATAACATAGTTGGATGGTCTTTCGGCGGACATATTGCCTACATGGCTGCACATCACCTTTCAAAGCAAGGAATCGAAGGGAATAACATATTCCTGCTTGACGCTCATCCGCCAGAAGAAGAGCCTCCAGCGATTGAAAAATTCGAAGCCGAATTGAGGATTTTGAAAGAAAATAGTCCCAACGAGAGCGACACGCTTTGGCGTGTAATGCAACACCATGCCGTATTGCATCATAAATACAGTCCACCACAGCTCGACAGCGACGTGACACTCTTCGTTGCAGCCCGCAATCTCAAGCCAATCAAAACAGAAAGATGGTCATCTTTTATCGCAGGTGAAATTTTCGCTCACGAAATTGACTGCGAACATGAAGAAATGCTCAACCCCGAACCAATCGCAAGCATTGGAGAAATAATCAATCTCTCACTATCCAAAAAAATGTTGGCCAATCGATAAAGGCAATATCACCAACAAACGTGAGTGCGCCGTTGAATTTTATAAATGGCCGACCGCTGCCTTTCTCGGAATTTGGTTTGGGCAATGATTTATTTGGGTCGCGTGGCGTACGCCCATGAATATTTCATCGCCTGCCAACGCCGATCGTTCCGTGTGAACGCAAAAACTTCACGCGCAAGAGATTTCCCATCTTCTTGAAATAGCGGCTACGTCGAAGTGTGTGGTGCATATCGACAGCCTTTGACCTTCTGTCTCTATTGAATGCAGCCCTCTACAAAAAATCTAACGCGACCGCCAGCGCTGCTTCGCCAGCGCAAGGGTACTGCCGCCCCCTCCTCCCTGACGGCAGCAGACTCACCCAAAGGACGGCATTCCGAATGGGACACCCTGCGCCGACTGTTGCCGTATCTATGGAGATACAAGTGGCGCATGGCGGCCGCCCTCGCATTCATGGTGGGGTCGCGCACTGCGAGCATCGGACTGATAGTCCTGTTCAAGGTTCTTGTCGACAAGATCGCACCAAATCCCAACATGGCGCAGGCCCTGACCATCGTCCCCTTGGCCTTGCTGCTGACCTACGGACTTCTGCGATTCTCCACTTCACTGTGCAACGAACTGCGTGAAGTCGTGTTTGCGAAGGCCACAGAAGGCGCGGCACGCAGCATCTCGCTGGAGGTCTTCGAGCATCTCTATGCGTTGTCACTGCGCTTTCACCTTGAAAGGCGGACCGGCGGGATGACGCGCGACATCGAGCGCGGAACACGTGGTGTGCGCACATTGATTGCGATGTCTCTGTACAGCGTGGTGCCCACGACCATCGAATTGGTGCTCGTACTGGCAATCATCGGAGTCAAGTTCGGTGGATTCTTCTTTCTGGTCGCCGCCACCTCGCTGCTGCTGCACATCATCTTTACCAAGCTCGTGACGGATTGGCGTGCCAAGTTCCGCCGGATGATGAATGAGATCGACTCGACGACAAACAGCCATGCTATTGATGCGCTGCTTAATTACGAAACGGTGAAGTACTTCAACAACGAAGCACTCGAAGCGAAACGCTATGCAGGCGGGCTGGAGCAGTTCCGCAAGGCAGCCTTGAAGAACCAACTCACACTAAGCGCTCTCAATGGCGGACAGGAATTGCTCATTGCCGTCGGCATGACGATCATCCTCTGGCGTGCGGCTTCAGGCGTCATCGCGGGCCAGTTGACACTGGGTGATCTTGTGATGATCAATGCCTTCATGATTCAGTTGTTTGTCCCCCTGAACCTCTTGGGAGCAGTTTATCGCGAGGTAAAGCAGGGCTTGGTTGATCTCCACAGGATGTTCGCATTGATGGGCCATGTGCGAGAAGTCAAGGATGCGCCTGGGGCCGTGGACCTCCAAGAAAGTAACGTCGCCGTGCGCTTCAGCGACGTCAGCTTTGCATACGATTCAGGACGGCCAATCTTGCACAACGTCAGCTTTGAAATTCCAGCGGGCAGGAGCGTCGCCGTCGTGGGCGCATCAGGCTCAGGAAAGTCAACGTTGGCAAGACTTCTGTTCAGGTTCTACGACATTCAAACAGGTCACATTTTCATCGGAGGCTCGGAGATCCGTGAGGTGACACAGTCGAGCCTTCGGCAGCACATCGGTATCGTGCCGCAGGACACAGTGCTGTTCAACGACACAGTCGCCTACAACATTGGCTACGGACGCCCCGACGCAAGTCATGAGGACATCGTCGCCGCTGCCAAGGCGGCGCGCATCCACGACTTCGTCATGGCCACGCCCGATGGCTATGGAACTGTTGTAGGGGAACGCGGCCTCAAGCTATCGGGAGGGGAAAAGCAGCGCTTGGCCATCGCTCGCACGCTGCTTAAGAATCCACCGCTGCTGATATTCGACGAAGCCACATCGGCCTTGGATTCGGCCAATGAGCGCGCAATCCAAACGGAACTTATGACGATGCTGCGTGACAAGACAACGCTGGTGATCGCGCATCGTCTGTCGACCGTCGTGGAGGCGCACGAGATCTTGGTTCTTGACCGGGGCCGTATCGTGGAACGAGGCCCTCACAGCCAGCTGATTGCACAGGGCGGGCTCTATGCGCAAATGTGGGAGTTGCAAAAGGCCAGTGGCCTCCATAGCCTTTGATCGCCCCGATTGATATCAAAGCATTCGAGATAGCACCGAAGTCTCTGGCAGCCAGACACCGCCGCGCCGCGCGTGCTGCAGCACGCCATCCCGCACACCGTCGATACCGCCAACTTCGAGCTGTGGATGCCCCTTGCTCAGCGGCGGCGAGATGGCCCTCGCGCCACTACAAGGCAAGGCGTTAACGGCATCCATGAGTCCCGAGCGTGGTTTCTCGAAAGGCTCAGGGTGAGCTGGACTCCTCGCTTGGCGAAGTGATGTGCAGGGGCGATGTCAATCTGTCATCAGGTGCCACTTCGACGTTCGGTGGAGCTGACGCGCCGAGGGCAGAGGAGGCAGCGGTGGAACTCAAGCTTGCTCGGAGCAACTCGGTAAAGGCTCTGACGACGGGCGCCGCGCTTCGCTTGCTTGGATAGAAGACATTCAGATCCAGGGGTCGAATTTCCAGGTCCGGGAGCAGGCGCACCAGTTCCCCCTGGCGAACCTGGTCCCTGCACATGTGCTCGGGGAGGCAGACGATGCCCAGCCCCTGAACAGACAGGTGACGCGCCCCCACCAGGTTGTCGATGTTGAGCCGTGGACGTACGTCCTTGAAGACCTCCAGCTCGAACAGATTGCCCAACCCAGGCGCGAAATGGGTCTCCCTGTCATTGGTGGCAATGATGTCGTGCATGCCCAGGTCATCCAGCGTCTGAACCATGCCTCGCCGCGCCAGATAGGCAGGAGATGCGCAAAGCCAGCGCGCCAGCGAGACGAACCTCGAAGATCCCGGTGGGTGCGTGGGGCCGCTCGAAATGGCGATGTCCACGTTCTCCGAGCGAAGTTCGGCTTTCTGCGCCGTGGAGCGAAGGACGACGCTCACACTTTCATATCGCTCAAGGAAGCGCGGCAGTACCGACTGCTGCACCTGCTCTTCCAAACCTGCATCCGCTGCCATGCAGACGGTCAGTTGCCCCTGTGGCGCGAGGCCCAGATCACCGACGTAGCCGATGGACTCACCGATGCGCTTCATGATTTCGACGCCTCGGTCCTTGAGCACATTCCCGGCACGGGTGAGCTTGACCTTGCGTGTGGTCCGGTTCAGCAGTGGGATGCCCATCAGGGTCTCCAGGCGCACGATGCTGCGACTGACGCTCGATTTGCTGATGCCCAGTTCGTCCGCGGCGGCGGAGAAGCTGTAGAGGACCGCCACGTAGGTAAAGATCCGGAGGTCGTTCAGATCGAGCAGATCCACCTTGTTCTGCGCTGTCGCTTCACCGTCTTGCATGCTGTGCTATGGTCTGGGAGTGGTTTTTTGGGATTGATCGACCAATTGCTGATGATCAAAGTGCCTGGGCGCAGACACGGTCGAGCGCAGCAGCAAGCCTGCCGCTCCGTGTCACCCGCACCGGAGTGTGCCTTATCCAGCTCCACGCAGTTGCTGGTCCATCTGAATTCGCCCGCGGGCTCTTTTCAGAGAGCTGGCAGCAGCTCAGAAAAGCCGTCGACCTGAACGCTATCCGAAACGCAAGTCCGGTGGTTCCATTTCTTAGGAAACACCGCCCATCTCGCAGCGAGCTGCGGGGTGAAAGTCGAAGACTGGAGATATCGAATCGCGGTAATCGACCAACTCGCTGTCCAAAAATCCGAACCCAGCATAACAGCTGGCGAACGCCCGCGCCATGACGGCTCCAAGACCGGACTCGTTCCTCTTTTCGAGGTGCTCGGAAACAAAAAAGCCACCCGACTTTCGCCGGGTGGCTTTCAGCTTTTGATTCGAAGCTGGCTTACGCCAGCGTCAAATTAGAAAGCGTGACGGATACCGAAGTCGTAGCCGGTCGAGGTCTTCGGGGTGAAACCACCGGTGGTCACGAAAGCGGGGCCGCCAACAGTCAGCGCTGCGGTGTTCTTGTTGCTGACACGAGCGATCGTTGCGTACAGAGCCGTGCGCTTCGACAGGTTGTGCACGTAGCCCAGAGCCAGCTTGTTGGCCTTCGGATCACCCGGGTTCAGAACGAACGGGTTGGTCGGCTGGTTGTAGTCGTACTTGACGTGCGACCAGGAAGCGCGGATCAGGCCAGCGCCGACCGGCACGGTCACGCCGAGCAGGTAGCCGGTGAGATCGATGTCGGGACGGCCACCAGCCAGCGGGGTCACTTCGTAGTCGACCTTGTTCTTGACCTTCGACAGTTCACCGAACAGCTTCGCGGGACCGAAGTCATACGAAGCGCCCAGGTTCAGCGTGTTGACCTTGGTGGTCGTGCCGACGTAGTACTGATCACCCACGGTGCTGCTGCCATAAGCCAGTGCAACGTCCAGAGGACCGTTGGCGTAGCCGAAACGGCCACCGACGTAACGGCCTTGACGCGAATTGTTCGCGACGTCAGGCGTAGACAGACCAGGGCTGTACTTGGTCTTCTCTGCGAAGCCGTACTGCACTTGACCGTAGAAACCACCCAGGTTCGGCGGCAGGAAGTAGCCAACGACGTTGCTTGCGCGAACGTAGTTGCTGGTGCCGACGTTAGGCACGCCAGGAACCGCCGTGGGAGCCGTGCCGTTGAAGGCATTCAGGCTATTGCTGGCCGTGAAGATCAGGTTGGTGCCAACGCCGTTGGTGCCGAACGGATCGAACACGGTGTCGTTCCAGAACGTGGCGGTGTAGTCACGACCCAGGCGCAGTTCACCGAAACCACCCGACAGGCTCACGGTCGAACGACGAGCGAACGTCGAAACGCCAGTTTGGCCGTCATCGTTGGTGATCGGAGCTTCAAGCCAGAAGCTGGCTGCCAGGCCACCACCGAGGTCTTCCGTACCACGGAAGCCCAGACGGCTGGAGTTGTAGTTACCGCTAGACAGTTCCGTGCGGCTGACCTTACGGCTGCCTTGGTTCACATAGAACGGATTCGCGAGCGTGGCACCGTTCAGGTCACGCGAGGTGCTCGAGTAGCCGCTGATCGACGCGTCGACCACACCAAACAGCGTGACGGACGACTGAGCCGAGGCAACACCGGCGACAGCCAGCGCAGCCAAAGCAACCAGAGATTTTTTCATTGCAAGTTTCTCCAAGGTTAAACATAGGGCTCCGGTGCGAAGGGCTCACCGTGACTGGCACTTTTGTGCTCCCACCGGACCCCGGGCCAACCTCCTTTTGGGAAGTTGATGCTATTGCACCAGAGCCGCTGCGGTAGGGCAAAACAATTCGCCCGAAAACCGGAGCGAAGGTCCGTTCCGTTGTGCTGAAACTACAAACCCAATCCGCACGAATCCGTTGGCCGCCAGTGCCCAAACACCATTACTTCCGCATAGTGAAAAGACACCGACGGAGCACCATGCCTCAACAAGCATGAAAGCGCGCCAGAGCCAGATTTGGAGTCCGCTACCCCGCCGCTTCACGCCCAAGGCAGTCCCGAATCGGTGGTGCAATCTCGCTGAGCGACACGGCCGCCCCGCACCGCCCTCTCACAGAAGAGCAAGGGCATTGCCACCGACATCCACCCGTCGCCGCGGACCGGCCCTTGGCAGCGAACCAGGTGGCAGGTGGACACCCGGGTTTTCACTACATATAGTCACGCACCACACGAGTGCCGGGGAAGCCGGATTGCGACAGGTCGTGCATGGGCGCAAGTGCCTGCGCTGCCGATTTCAACACTCACATACATGACAGTCTGGGCTCTCGGCTTGAACCATACGACCGCGCCGCTCGATCTGCGCGGTCGTTTCGCGTTCGCGCTCGACCAGATCGCCCCCACGCTGCAGAGCCTGCGCAGTTCCTTTGCCTCCGGCCGCCACCCCCAGGTCGAGGCCGCGATCATCTCCACCTGCAACCGCACCGAGATCTATTGCGCCTCGGAACACGCCGCGCTCGACCACACCTTCGGCTGGCTGGCGGCCAGCGGCGGCGTGGCCCCTGCCCTGCTGCGCTCGCATGCCTACACCCTGCACGACGACGAAGCCGCGCGCCATGCCTTCCGCGTGGCCAGCGGGCTCGATTCGATGGTGCTCGGCGAAGCCCAGATCCTCGGCCAGATGAAGGACGCCGTGCGCGCAGCCGAGACGGCCGGCGCGCTCGGCAGCACGCTGAACCAGCTGTTCCAGCGCTCCTTTGCCGTCGCCAAAGAGGTCCGCACCGCCACCGAGATCGGCGCGCATTCCATCAGCATGGCCGCCGCTGCCGTCCGGCTGGCCGGACAGCTCTTCGAGGATTTGCATCAAACGCGCGTGCTGTTCGTTGGCGCGGGCGAAATGATCGACCTCGCGGCCACGCACTTCGCGGCCAAGGACCCAAAGTCGATTGCCATTGCCAACCGCACGCTCGAACGCGGCGAGAAGCTGGCCTCGCGCTTTGGCGGCGAGGCGATGCGGCTGGCCGACCTTCCCTCGCGGCTCGCGGAGTTCGACATCGTGGTGAGCTGCACCGCGAGCACGCTGCCGATCATCGGCCTGGGCGCCGTCGAGCGTGCGCTCAAGGCGCGCAAGCACCGCCCGATGTTCATGGTCGACCTGGCCGTGCCGCGCGACATCGAGCCCGAAGTGAAGGCGCTCGAAGACATCTATCTGTATACCGTCGACGACCTCGCCCAGGTCGTGCAACAGGGCCAGGCCAACCGCCAGGCCGCGGTGGCACAGGCCGAAGTGATCATCGATGCCGGCGTGCAGAGCTTCATGCACTGGCTGGGCCAGCGCGGCACGGTGCCGCTGATCCAGCAGCTCAACGCGCAGGCCGACGAGTGGCGCGCCGCCGAAATGGCGCGTGCGCGCAAGCTGCTGGCCAAGGGCGAATCGGTCGATGCGGTGCTCGAAGCCATGTCGCGCGGGCTCACGCAGAAGATGATGCACGGCGCCATGGCCGAATTGCACGCGGGCGATGCCGCTTCGCGCGAGCAGACGGCGCAGACGATCTCGCGCCTGTTCCTGCGCAAAGAGCGCAGCGGCACTGGCCATTGATCAACAACCCTCCGATGACCTGCAGGGCGGGAAATGCCTTCCGCTGGCGCCGCCCGCCACCTTGGCGAACCGACCTGCGCCATCTACATTTCGCCATGCATCTTCCCCGCATCCTCTCCCCAATGTCAGCGCTCAAGCTCATCTTGAGTGCCACGCTCGCGACCACGGCCATCAACACCGCAGTCGCCGCCGACTCCGCTTTTGTCGAAAAGTCATTGGGGTCGCAGACCGTGCGACTGCCCGTGCTTGCCGCGTTCCCTGCGGCCTGCGAAGAGAATCGGCCGCTCGCCGAGCGTGCAGCTTCCTTGGCGCCCAAGAGCTCGAACTTTGTCACCTGCTTCGTGCCAACGGACAAGTTGACACTGATCCGAGAGGGGAAGGTCGCCGACCTTTACCCGTACCTCACCGTGAGCGTGGACCCGCCCCACCCGAGCGGCCCATTCACGGTGCAGGAGTTCCAGCAATTGCGCCGGGCGACCCAAGCCAGATTGGGTGATCTCCAAGCGAAATCCAGCGACGCGCAAAAAGAGCTGCAAGCCCAGGATGCCAGCATTGCTGCACGCGGGGGCGACCTGCGGCGCGAAAACTACCGCCAACAGTTGTCCGGTTTCTTCGATGTCCCGACCAAGCTCGAGAGCTTTTCGTTCCTCGTGAACCGATCCGCCAAGGTCTCGGAGGCTGGCGCGAGCGCCACGCTTTGCGAAATCAACGCCGTCACTACCATTCTGTATGCGGGTCGGCTCCTGCGCGTCCTGGTGATTGATGACTGCGGCGGAGCGACTCCAGGCTTGCGCGCCCGGGAAATCACAGCGGCTTGGTTGACAGCGCTCTCGCGCCTGAATTCCGACCGCAATTGATCAGGCTTTCGCGCACGAGCCGCAGTGCATTGACGGATCGGGTCACCGCGAGCCAACGCCGCACATGACGAAGAGCCCCTGGTTCCGATCGTGCTTGCGCAAGACTCGTTTTCTTTCCCCTCCAAGAACCAACTGTCCTGCCGTCCGCGCCCCACGCCTGGCGTTCATTGATGCGGCTCGACCGCAATGGCTCTGTGAGGTTTTGAGTTTCGGGGCCGCCCCAGCGTGCACTTCGGTAACCCGTTGCCCTTGGTCTGGGTGATCCGTGAGATGCGGCCTGGAATCAGAGGGTTTGATGCTCTCGGCGCCGGAACTCATCCTCTTCGCCCTCCAGCCTGTCACTATCGGGATTGATCGCAAGCCTCAGGAAAAGTCTCGAGGCGTCAGCAGGTACACCAAGAGCCAATTCATCTGTTGGCCGGCAAGCCGTTCATCAATCAATACCAGCACCATTTGCCCGATCACCAGCGGCGCTGAGTGTGTTGGACGATGCCACCAAGCGATGCTCTTGTGCGTAGGCTCGGACCAGCATTTCAACCGTGGAAGCCACGGAGCGATGCTCTCTTGCTGCCGCAAGCCTCAGCAGTTGCTTGATGTCCGCGGACGTGCGGATGGTCACGGTCTCATCCTTCAGTCGTTTCATAGTCACTTCGCCAAAGCCTCTTGTGCCGCAAATGTACGGCACTCTTACGCAAAGATCGTTCCAGGAAACTGCCGCCGACAGAGCATCGGACCAAGGCCTTGCAGGGCATGTCTCGGATCTCTCTTGCGGCCCGTCTCGCCCCGCCAGTCCTGAACATCACATTCATCTTCAACCGCTCAGGCTACTGCAGGCGTCGCTGGCCAGACAGTGCGTCACGATCTCGAAGGAGGTTGTGCGGCGGTTGATGAAACAAGAGAGCTTGGCCGTTGCCACGCCGAAGCGGCGTCGGTACGGCTCCTATCTGGGTGAGATCAGTCCAGCGCCCGAGAACCTCATCAATCGGGACCTCCAGGCAGCGGCCCCGAACGAGAAATGGCTGACCGACATCACCGAGTTCCAGGTCCCGGCCGGCAAGGTGTACCTATCGCCCACCATCGACTGCTTCGATGGCCTGGTCATCAGCTGGTCTATTGGGGCGCATCCAGCTGCCGAGCTGGTCAACACGATGCCGGATGCAGCCATCGAGACCGTGGCCGACGGCAACGCACCGGCCCATCGTTCACTCTGATCGTGGTGCCCACTATCGCTGGCCTGGCTGGCTATCGCGGATCGGTGACGCGAAGCTCATCCGCTCGATGTCTCGCAAGGGTTGCTCGCCTGATAATGCTGCATGCGAAGGCTTCTTCGGTCAGCTGAAAACGGAACTGTTCTACCCTCGAGACTGGAGGGGCGCCACGGTCGAGCAGTTCATCAAAGAAGTTCATTCCTACATCCGCTGGCACAACGAGAAACGGATCAAGATCTATCTCGGCTCTCTGAGCCCTATCGAGTACCGAGAGCGACTCGGACTTACGGCATAAAACCAGTCCAAGTTTTTATCCGCACCCCCGACTACGCCGGCGATACCCCGCATTCCCTATACGCTGATGTACCGAAAAGGTGCCGCCGATGAGCTACTTCGCTTCGTAACGTCTGTCGTGACAGATGCATGCGACTTTGCACGGATGCTGCATGGCTACTTTACGGCTGGCGCACCGCGGTCTTCGATCCGATGAGGGCAACGACAGCTTTGATGTGCTCTCTGTATCTGGTTACTGATGTGCATGGCGTCTGGGCCATCCCCACTCAGATCGCAGCCGAAGATGCTTAGAGGCAGGACTGCACAGGTCCCACCGTCGAGAGCCGGCCATTGCGCGTCAATGACATTCCGGAATCGAACCGCAAACCTTCGCGCGGTTGGCTAAGTCGTTGATTTCAGGTGGCACACCACCATTTGCAGACTCGCTCGAAGCTGGGGCGGAATCGAAAAATCCTCCGCAACTCGCGCCAGTGCTTGCTTTCGCTCTCTGTTCCTGTTCTCTGGGTACACCTTCGGGTACACCAGACCATCTAGACCGGCACAACACAAATGTGCACTCAGCCGATCTTGGTCAGATTATCGCGCGACTCGGTGATCAACTCATCAACCCAGTTGAGTCGAACTACGCAAGGGGTGATGGAGACAACTCGCTGGCAGCTATAGGCATCCCGGTTACGGCAAGATGACCACACACCCTCCCAGCTGTGGCCGCTTTTCACTCGTAAGCTGTCATCTGATCGGCGGTTGCTGCCATCCGCTCAGCAGCGGGAGCGGTCCGTCGGGCGCATGCCTTTGAACTACCGCTGTAGACCCAATACTTGTCGACGAACTCTCCAGCGGAGCACTCGTCCGTAGGGTGTGGCTGGGCCATGTGGGTCTTTTCGCCTCCTGCTTCCACCCTGACCGTCTTTCTCCAGGAGGCTCTTTGCGATTCTGGTCACGGCACGCGGCGGGTCTATTGCTCACGTGCGGCACTTGATGTCATCCTCTGTTTGTGGGACGACGAAAGTAAACAGGCCCGCGACAATGCTGGGTGCGCGGCGCCCAAGGGCGATTCTCAACAGCTGCCCGGGCCGCGAGGAGGGAAACACCATGCTGTCCATTTTGGCGAAAGCAGTGACAAGGCTTGCCGGCGCGTTGACGCTCTGGCTCGCCCTTTCGGGCTCAGCGATCCCTCAGGGCTTTCCTTTGGGCAGCGGGCCAGGTGTCCCGATTCCTGCTCCGCCCCAGCCCATCGTGGTCGGCAACGATCCAACCCTTGGGCAGATGTGCCTGCACCCCAATGGCGGGACCGCGCCATGTGACGTGGTGCGGCATGCGCTTTTGGTGCTGGCCGTGGCTTCGACGATCCAACTCCCCATGATCGGCATGAGCCCAGTGTGGGGGCCGACATGCAACGGGCCGCTTGGACCTGGGCCGTGCCAGGACATCAAGATCTGGATTGCGATCCGCCAGGTGGCGGGACAGCAGTTTCCGATGCAGCCGGTGCGCGTCGATCCGATGGCGGGCCCCATCTGCATGGGGCCGCTTGGAGAAGGCCGGTGCGCCGACATTCAAGCCTATCTGATGCAGCAGCAAGCGGGCGTAGCAACACCAGGAGACCCGCGCAACGCCCAGCCCACCGGCGCCACCGGTGTTGGCGGCCCCTTGTGTTCGACCCCCGCGGGGCCGGCCCCCTGCGGCCTGGTGGCGCAATCGAGCCTGGACAGGATGACGGGCGTGCCTACTGGGTTTGGCGTCTCCGCCAGATTAGCGCCGCAAGATCTCGCCAGGGAGTGCGCAAAGCGTGTCGGCCTGGATGTCGCAGCATTCGCGGGGTGCGCCGGACAGCAAATCGTGCTGCCTCGCAAGCAGCAGGAGGTCCTTGACTGTGCAGTGAGCTCGATGAACGCGCCGGCGTTCGCTCAATGCGCGGCTGCCCCCCTGGGAGTGACGCTCTCGCAGGACCAGCGAGTTTTGGCTGGCTGCGCGATGAAATCCAACGGGGATGCCGACGCATTTGCAAGTTGCGCCAGCCAGGCGTTCGCAGCCAAGGCGCTTGGGCCGAACGAGAAAGCGATCCTCAATTGCGCCACCGGCGGCGGCGACGCAGCCGCGTTTGCGCAGTGCGCCGCGGGTCCGCTTCTGAAGGCAGGGCAGAAAGCGGTGCTCGACTGCGCAATCTCGGCCACTGACGCCGCCAGCTTTGCCACCTGCGCCGCGCCGAATATTGGGATCAAGCTATCGGACGATCAGCGCATCGTTACCCGCTGCGCGATGCAATCTGGCGGAGATACCGACGACTTTGCGAGCTGCGCGGGCGGGGCATTGCTGGGCAAGAACCTGAGTCAGGACCAGCAGGCGGTGCTCGGCTGCGCGGCCAACTCCGGCGGTGACGAGGCAAAGTTTGTCGGCTGCGCCGCCAACAGGCTTTTGGGGAACAAGCTAAGCAAGGAGCAGCAGATTGCCGTGCAGTGCGCCGCACAGTCCGGCGGCGACGTGACCGGGATGGCCACTTGCGCTGGCGCCAACCTCTTCAACCTGCAGCTCAACCCGGAACAGCAGATTGCCGTGCAATGCGTCGTCTCAACCGGTGGCATGCCCTACGCAGCGGCCGGATGCATGGCTTCCAGGCTGACCGCGCGGGAACTGACGAAGTGCATGACCGATGGCATCGGCGGCAAAGGCTGCTTCGGCGACTCCAACGACCTGGTTGGCAAGGACGGTTGGGTGGCGCGCAACCTTGGGCAAATCGCCGGTGGGCCCAACTCGGTGTTCAACAACCCCGATCAGCTGCTTGGAGGCAACAACTCCTTCGTGCGCAACCCGGGCCAGATCTGGGGCGGAGACAACTCATTCGTGCGCAATCCCGGTCAGATCTGGGGTGGTAACAACTCCTTTGTGCGGAACCCGTCACAGTTCTGGGGTGGAAACAATTCGGTTTTCAACAATCGGCAGCAGCTCGTGCCCAAGCCCATACAGGTGGGCAGCATCGGCGGCAAACGCATCTGCCTGCCCTGGTGCTAAATGACCATGAAATGCATCGACCTCCCACGCTGCCTGGTGTCGGCACTGGCCCTGTGCGCGAGCGCTGGCGCGCTCGCGGCCGACAAGGATCTGCGCACCCGTACCGACTCCGCGGGCGAGACGGAAATCGGCTTTTGCTCACGGCCCAGCAGAGCGGCGCCATTCAACTTTCCGGGGCACACCTTCGTGACATTCTCCGAGGCCCGGCCAGGTGCTAGCAGAACGTTCCGATCGGTCGGTCACACCGTGGCCGGCGCCGGCATGACGCCCACGGTGTTCACGTACTTTGGAAGCAAGCCAGTGGCTGGCAAGCAAGCTGAGGAGCGCTACACCGACGTGATGCAGGCTTGTTTGACCGTCAAGGTGGATCGTGAGGCCTATGAGCGCGCGGTGGCTGCGGCGCGACCGACCCTCACGGCCATCGGCTTGCCAGACGGCGTGGCGGCTGCGGCCGAGAGCTACGCCTTGAACGACAACGATTGCGTTGACTACGCCATGCGCGTGGCCAAGGCGCTGGAGCCAGCCGGACTCAGGGTGCCCGCGCGCTCCGCCACAGACCTTCCTGCGGACTACATCGCCAAAATGAAGGCGGCCAACAAGTAGAGATTCGCGGACCTGGTGTGGCTAGGCCAAGGCCATCTACCGCGCGGCTTCATTCGCGCAACGGTTGCGAATCGGCGCCAACCGCCGCTCTCCTCAAGATTGAGGACATCGACAACTACCGCACAGCATCAGCACAAACGACTGCTGCCGATGTGACTGTCGCTCGACTCAAGGTGCCTTAGGGACGGCAATCAGTCTCTAATGGGTTTCGCGGAATATTTGGCAAGACATCGTCCGCAATCGGACACGAAGCAGTCGCGACGCTCTGATCGGATGAAAGACCGCAACCAGTGGCGGACACCCATCTCGATAGTCCCAAGGGCTGCTTTTGCGCCCCACTGCAGTCGCCACTGCGCCATTAATGGGCCTCGACTGAAATCAACCATTCCGTGAGGCATTTGAGTACCCCTCCGGATCATCGACCCAGCGCTGAAGCGCTGCACGCGGCCATCCGCAAGCGCGCCCGCCCAAATGCACAGGAGGTGGAAACTTGCCCCCGGCAATCCTGCGATACAAGGTGGCGCGGCTCAATGCGGTGATGCGAATCACATCAGGCATGCGAAAGAACTCGGGACCTGCCGCGCTCGAAAGGTCAGCACGGCGGTGATTGGCATGGGGTTCGAAATGCATGACAACTCCTTGAAGTTGAATTGAGCCTTCAAGCAGCGGCTTGCGTACCGACGGTGAATCTCTGACTTGAAGAACCCGGACAAGAGCAATAACGGCGCCGAAACCAGAGCGGCACTGCCATCTGGACTCGATCCGTCAGTCGCGCCCCAATCCAGTGCCCCCAAGACCCGTCCCCCGCATGGATCTGCGTCGAGCGTGCAACGACTCACGGCCCCTGACAACTGGCAACTCTTACAGGGGGCAAAACCCTGGCATTGGGCATCAGTGACCACCACGCTCAGACGACGACACCGCCATGAGGCCACAGCCGCGCCCCCACCCCACCTCATGGCCCATCCGCTCGCATTGAATAGCGCGTGGCGCAGCGCTCACCGCGAACAGACACGTTCCGCTTTTCAAGACAATCCGATTCTTGAACTGGCCGGAGAAATCTCGTTTTCCTGGGGATCTCTATTTCAACAATCCATTAATACCAAAGAATTAGATAAAGAATTCTTGAGATTTGCCGATGTTCCATTCGTGACGTTGTGCGCAGGGCGGACACGCGACACCCCCATGGTTAGGCCTTTCATACCCTGATAATGGGATTGATGCTTTTAGATACAAAAGCGTCGCAAGTCTTCAAAAAATTCTCAGGGAGTTCAGGGCATGAATCGCCAGTTGCACCGCGTCGTCTTCAATGTCGCCAGAGGCATGCGGATGGTGGTTCAGGAAACGGCCAGGAGCACGGGCAAGGCATCGAACAAAGCGACGACGGCCACGGGTATTGCACCCGCTGGGGCTGCAGCACTGACTTCCGTACTGATCGGTGCTGCGTTGGCAGGCATGCTGGCCACACCATCGGCACATGCCCAGATCGTCGGCGCGCCGAACGTCCCAGGCAATCTTCGCCCCACGGTCCTGGTTGCGCCCAACGGCGTCCCGCTCATCAATGTGCAGACCCCGAGCGCTGCGGGCGTCTCGCGCAACGTCTACAACGCCTTCAACGTCGGGACCAACGGTGCGATCCTGAACAACAGCAGAACCGCCGTGCAGACGCAACTCGGCGGCTTCGTACAGGGCAACCCCAACCTGGCCTCGGGCCCCGCGCGCATCATCCTCAACGAAGTCAACGGCGGAACGCCCAGCCAGCTTCGTGGTTACATCGAGGTCGGCGGCCAGCGCGCGGAAGTAGTGATCGCGAATCCGGCTGGCATCAGCGTGGACGGCGGAGGCTTCATCAACGCGAGCCGCGCTACGCTCACCACAGGCACGCCGCAGTTCAACGCGATCGGGGGGCTCGACAGCTTCCTTGTGCGCGGCGGCACCGTCACCATCGATGGCGCGGGCCTCGATGCCAGCAAGACCGACTACGCCGCCATCCTCGCGCGTGCGGTGCAAGCCAACGCGAGCATCTGGGCCAGCGAACTCAAGGTGGTGACTGGTGCAAATCAGATCAGCGCCGACCATAGCCAGATCACGCCCACGACGGGCACGGGCACTGCACCGACCTTTGCACTCGACGTTGCTGCCTTGGGTGGCATGTACGCAAACAAGATCGTCTTGATCGGGAGCGAAGCCGGTCTGGGCGTACGCAACGCCGGCAGCATCGGCGCCGGTGCCGGGGGGCTTGTCGTTACGGCAGCAGGCCGTCTTGAGAACATCGGCACGCTGGAAGGCCAACGCGTCGAACTGACCACCCCGGGCGATATCACCAACCATGGCGGCACGATCCGTCAGGCCAGTTCGGCAGGATTGACCATCGCCTCGCCGGTCCTGAGCAACACGAACGGCGGAGTGATCGGCGCCGAGCCCGTGAGTGCCGGTACAAGCGGCGGTGAAACTGCAACCCCTGGGACCTCAACGCCAAGCAGCAGCGGCGGCACCTCTGCGACGCCGTCGACCACGGACACTGGCGGCACCAACAGCGGTGGCACGTCTGGCTCCACCACGTATACACCACCCGCGCCGGGCGTCATCACTGCCGGTGGCACCATCTCCAACGATGGCGGCAAGATCTACGCGGGTGGCCCCATCACGCTCAACACGCCGCAGATCAACAATGCAGGCGGCTCGCTCAATGTTGCGACGATGGCGGTGAGCGGTCCGAACTTCAGCAATGCGGGCGGCACGCTCAATGTCAGCCAGAGCTTCGGCGCGAACGTCGGCACGTTCGACAACACTGGAGGCAAGCTCAATGCGGGCAGCTTGAGCATCACCGCCACCGGCGATCTGCTCAATGTCGACGGCAAGCTCACCAGCGACAGCGATGTCCATCTGACAGTCGGCGGCAATGCCGACAACACGCGTGGCACTGTCTCTGCCACTGGCACATTGACCGCCAACATCGCCGGGGCGATCCAGAACACCTCGGGCACACTGACCTCGAACCAGAACCTCAGTGTCTCGGGCCAATCCCTGAACAATAGACAGGGGACCATTTCCTCGGCGAGCGGCAACGTCCAGCTCGCCATGGGGCAGCAACTCCTGAACACCGCTGGCCATATCGCCAGCAGCGGGACGCTTGCGATCCAGACCGGCAGCCTTGACGGAGCAGGAGGCAACCTGCAAAGCACCGGTGACATGAGCGTCACGGCCACGCAGACGCTGACTTCCACCGGCACCAACGTCGCAGGCGGGAACGCCACGTTCAAGGGGGCTTCCGTCGACCTCTCCGGCAGCCAGACCGGCGCGGCCAACATCACGATCACTGCCACTCAGGGTGACGTAACCACCAGCGGCGCAACTGTCGCTACCCCAGGCGCACTCGCTATCACGGCCAATGCGCAGCCCAGCCAAACACTGATCAACAACGCTGGCCAGCTCAATGCCGCTCAGTTGCAGATCAACGCCTCGAACATCGCCAACACCAACGGCGGCGAGATCGTGCAGACCGGCAGCGGCGCGACCATTCTTGCCGTCAGCGGCAGCATCGACAACTCAAACAGCCACATCGCCACGAACGGCCAGGACCTGACGCTCCAAGCCACATCCATCACGAACATTAGCGGCAAGATCGAACATGCCGGCGCCGGTACGCTGACCATCACCGGCGGCAACTTCAACGGTGCGAACGGTAAGCTCACCGGCAACGGTGCATTGACCGTCAACCTGTCCGGTGCGTTCAACCAGGACACCGGTACCACCTTTGCAAAACAAATCGACATCGCGGCCGGCTCGCTGAGCAATCGCAACGGCGGCAGCATCGTCCAGGCAGGCACCGGAACCACAACGCTCAATGTCGGCGGCGCCCTTTCCAACAATGGGGGAACCATCGCGAGCAATGGCGTCATCACGGCCAGCGCGGGCTCCATGGCCAACCAGGGCGGCAAGCTGCAAGCAGCCGGCAGCTCCGACCTGAACCTCACCGTCACGAATTCCCTCGACAACTCCGCGGCAGGCCAGATCCTGGCGGGTGGCAATGCCATCGTCCAGGCCGGCAGCCTCAAGAACGACGCAGGCAACCTGAATGCAACCATCGCAGGTGGGGCCACGAACGCAGGCGGTACGTTGGCCGCCGATGGCAACACCACGGTCACCGCCGCCAGCCTGGACAACAGCGCCGGCACGACCGCAGCCGTCAGCGGCAATCTGGCCGTGACGACCACGGGCGCCATCACCAACACCGGCGGCACCTTGCAAGCCGGCGGTACCGCGACGTTGAGCAATGGCGGCCTGAGCAGTGCAGGCGGCAAGGTCTTCGGCAACAGCCTGAGCATCGACACCCATGGGGGAGCGCTGGACAACAGCGCCAAGGGGACCATCGCCGCGACCACCACCGTCGACGTGAAGTCCGGCGCGCTGAACAACGACACCGGCCTCATCCAGTCTGGAACTGCGATGGCCATCGATACCAACAACCAGGCGCTCACCAACACCAAGGCGGCCGGCTACACCAACGGCAAGGGTGGCATCATGAGCGCCAATACGTTGACGCTCACGGCAGGTTCCGTGAACAACAACGCGGGATTCATCGGCGCCAAGGGGGCGCTCACCGCCACGACAAACGGTGCGCAGGGCTTCTCCAACAACATCGGCGGAAAGGTCATTGGACAGGCCGCGGTGACGATCAACACCAGCGGCGCGAGCTACGACAACAGCGGTGGCGAGACCCAGGCGGTCGGAGCCCTGACGGTCAATGCCGGCGCGCTCCTGAATGCGGGTGGTCTGCTGCGTTCCAGCGACACCACGACGCTGAATGCCTCGACCGTCGGCAACGCCGACACCAGCGGCACGAACCAGGGCATCGAGGGCACGAACGTCACGATCAGTGCAGGAGGCCTTGGGAACAAGACAGGAGCCATTCGCGCTGCACAGAATCTCACGGTGACCAGCGGCGGCACCGTGGACAACTCCACGGGCGGTCTCCTGTCTGCGGGCGATACCCTCAAGATCGTCGATCCGAACGCAGGGAATCCGGGTGCAAAGACGCTCAACCTGGTCAACACCAGTGGCACCTTGACGGCGACGAACAGTCTCCAGATCGACGCCGCCAAATTCAGCAACGACGGGAGCTTCACGACTGGCAAGGACTTGTCCGTCGCGCTCACGCAGGACATCGTCAACAACCGCGATGTCAGCGTCAGCGGCAATCTGACCTATGGCACCACCGGCAACCTGACCAACAACGCCAAGCTGCTTGCGGGCAATACCCTGACGGTGAACGGCAACGTGGTCGATAACACCGCCGCGGGCGAGATGTCGGGAACGAACACTGCCGTCAATGCGGGCACCCTGAACAATCGCGGGCTGATCGACAGCCAGGGCAACACGCAGGTCAACGCGGGAACGCTGAACAACATCGGAACAGGCCGCATCTACGGCAATGCCATTTCGATCAGCGCCGGGACGCTGGTGAACGAAGCCGAAACCGTGGGTAGCACGACAACGGCGGCCACCATCGCGTCGCGTGGTGACCTGGACATCGGTGCGGGCAATCTCACGAACCGCGAGCATGCGTTGATCTTCAGCAGCGGCAGCATGTACATCGGCGGAACGCTAGATGCCAACCGCCAAGCGACAGGCCAGGGCTCCGTGCTCAGCAATCTGAGCGCAGACATCCAGTCGCTGGGCGATATGAACATCTCGATGGCCAACGTCAACAACCGCGACGTGCACATCCAGTTGGGCACGCCCACTTCGGTCTCAAGCGTCGTCGTGGGCATAGCGCCTGTCACACCCGTTGGCAGCGGTGTGGGACGGACTACGCAGTACACGATGGACGAAGTCAACCTCGATCCGGTCAACGGGTTTGTCTACCGCAAGGATACGGGCGAGTTGGTCGGCATGGGCGGCTACGGTGTCTGGACCAACAACATCACAACGGTCACCGACACGGCCATCAATGCCGATCCCGCACATCTTGTCGCAGGCGGCAACATGACGGTCAACGGCCGCCTGTACAACCAGGACAGCCAGGTGATCGCAGGCGGGACGATCAACGCCAGCGACTACCAGTCCAGCCAGCTGACAGGCTCGGTCAATGTGTCGGGCCTGGCGAGCGTGGTCAACAACCAGGGCCAGGTGCAGGCCGTCAACATTCCTCTGGTACTCCCCCCACAGAGCATCGCATTGGGCGCCTACAAGTACCAGCAGAACCTCAACGCGACCACAGGCTACAACGCCGGCAGCGCGGCCAAGGGATCCGGCAGCGCGGCCGGTGGTGGGGCCGGTAGTGCAAGCGGCGGTCCTGGCGCGGGCGTCATCGTGGAGGTGGCGGCCAGTGTAGGCACGGTCGTTGGCACTGATGGCACAGGGGCCGGCACATCTGGGGGAGCGAATGCTGGAAACACCCGGACCGTTCCGACGGTGGTGCGCACCAGCACGCCGAACCTGAACGTGCCCCAGGCGAGCCTGTTCCGTATGCAGGCCGGTGGCAGCTACCTGATCGAGACCGACCCACGGTTTGCGAACTATCGCAACTGGCTCAGCAGCGACTATCTGCTCAACAGTTTCGGGGGCGACCCGAACAACACCCTCAAGCGCCTGGGCGATGGTTTCTACGAGCAGCAACTCATCCGCGAGCAGGTTGCACGCCTGACCGGCTATCGTTATCTGGATGGGTTCAACAACGACGAGGCCCAATACGCCGCACTGATGGATGCGGGCGTGACCTTTGCGAAACAGTACGGGCTCCGTCCCGGTGTAGCGTTGACTGCTGCGCAGATGGCGCAACTCACGAGCGACATCGTCTGGCTGGTCGAGCAGACCGTCACCCTGCCTGACGGAACAACACAGCAGGTGCTTGTGCCGCAAGTGTATGTGCGGGTGCAGCCGGGCGACATCGACGGCTCGGGAGCGCTGCTTAGTGCGGATGCCACCGTCATCAAGAGCACTGGCGATGTGACAAACAAGGGCACCATCGCAGGCCGCTCTCTGGTGTCCATCACCGCCGACAACGTCAACAACCTCGATGGCGGTCGGATTGCGGGGGGCAGTGTCAATATCGGTGCGAGCCGCAACATCAACAACATCGGTGCCAGCATCACGGCCAAGGACGCCGCCGTCCTGACAGCCGGTGGCGACATCAACGTACAGTCCACCACGCGGTCTCGCGGCACCGACACCGCCATCGACCGCGTGGCCGGTCTCTACGTCAGCAATCCAGGCGGCGTCCTTCTGGCCTCGGCTGGGCACGATGTCAATCTCATCGGCGCGATCCTCAGTAACAATGTAATAGTCCGCTCGAGGCCGTTGTTGACGGCTGGATGGTTTAGGGCGTGATGTCGGTGACGTTCTGAAGCAGAGCGAACGCCACGCGCCATGCGCGGCCATCGCAGTGAACGGTGG
>NZ_JBPJZL010000032.1:0-28920 GCF_051216835.1 Variovorax multivorans | reverse complement strand
GCGCGGCGAGCGCAGCACATCGAGCGTACGCTCAGGCAGATCGCCGAACGCGAGCTCGTGCGTGTTCGACGCGAACTTGTCGTTGCGAAGTCGGAAAGCCTCACGCTGCGCGCACGGCTCCAATCGCTAATAGTTGAGGTAAATGACAATGCGGCGTGCCGTGAAGACGAGCTGCAGCAGCTTCGTTCCGAGAACGCAAGGCTCGCGAGCGCCGCAAAACGGGTTGTTGCGTTGAAGCCGGTATGAAATACAGGTTCAAACAGACGCTCGTGGTAGACGGCGCGAACTTCGCCTTTCTGACCTACGATCTCCAGGGTGAATGCCTGGTCGACGAACTTTGCGACTATGCGTCGATGGCGATCGACGTGCTTCAATGGTCGCGACTCACCGTGAAGCAGGAACTCGGCAGTTTACGAGTGTTCTGGGCGTTTCTGGTTTCCAAAGGCTTGGCACTAGATGAGTTAACGGATGCGGTGTTGACCTCCTTCCGCGACGACGCACTAGCAGCGGTTCTCCAAAGTCCGGCCTACAGAGGCAGCCGCCATGCAGCCGAGGCAACAGTCAATGCGAAGCTTTTGCGGGTTTACGATTGGCTGTGGTGGTTGCAAGCGTCATTGCGTGTGCGCGGCGACTTGATCGGCATCGGGGGCGCGTCGATTCGCAGCGCGTCACAGGTCGCGCGCCCTCAACACGAACGCAGGGCGTATCAGCATGCTTCGAAGCTGCATGATCGCTACCCGCTCCTCTACCGCGTGCGCACTGCGAGAAGCAAGCATTCGTTGCCACGGACGATTCCTACGGAGCAGACGCTCGACGATGTGCATGCATACTTCTTCTCACGCTCTGCGTCGTCCTACTTACGTCACAGAAATTGCCTCATCGCGGACATTGCGTCCTATACGGGGTTCCGGCGAGGTTCCATCCAGTCCTTGCACGTGGATCAATTTGGCGGAGAAGGTGCCATGTTGACCGATCGAGACACCGTCATCTTGAAGCCTGCACGTCAGAAGTTCGGCTATGGCAATACGTTCGAGATTCCCGTTTTCCTACACGAGCAGGTGTGCCATTTTGTTCAGACCTATCGCTCGGACGTGGTCGCCAGACATGGGGCTGCACAGGATGTTCATCGCGGCTGTGTCTTTCTGTCGGCGCGAGACGCAAAGCCTCTGACGGATGGCGCGATGACCGCTTTGATGTCCAAGGCAATGAGAGCAACGGGTGCAGTGAAGGGCACCGCATTGCACGCTTGGCGGGCCAAGTTCGCTGTAGAGGAAGTGCAGCATGAGTACGAGCACCGCGCGGCCTTGGGATTGGACACAAGCGCTGACACGATAGAGCGAGCGGTCGCTCTTAGGCTTGGACACAAGAACTCGGAGTCAATGCGCGCGTATACCTCTTGGCATGAGGCGGGCGAAGTTGCTCGGCGCCGGTCTGGTCATCATCGCGAGCAATTGCGCGCCCGCGACCGAATTCTCGAACTGGAGAAGGAGCTTGCCGCGCTGACCTGCGCCTCCCTCAAGCGATCCAAAATTTGAGGTTGCATTGGGTTGAACGCCGATACGCTGTGCGCGTGGGGCATAGAGGCTGAACAGCCGAAGGCGTGCAACGTTGGCGGCCGGTCGAGACAGCAAAGCCTCCAGTGCGCGAGTGATCTTTGGCTTGGATCATGTCTCGCTTGGAGTTGCATGGTAAGACTGGGCATCAGCGGAAACGTGGGGTACGTCTGCACGGAGATCGATACCTATCGGGACACTCCAGCGGTCATGGGCACGCGTCAATCTTTGACGTTGATCGGCGCACCACACTAACCGTCTCGTGAATCGGGAACACCCGGCTTGGCCGATTGGACGGATGCACTTGTTCTTGCCTCTCCATTGACCAAGGCGTTCATATGGCTCTCCCACTCGTCGGCTAACAAAAGCGCGTCTCTATAGACCTTCGTCCCTTGAAAACTCTTGCTGAGCATCTCTTCGAAGAACTCTTCATCGACTTTTGAAACGGACCCAGACTTCGCGTGCAGTAGTGCTGCAACCATCGCGGGACTCTCCTTCATCTTCTTGACGGCCTCGATGTAGTAGTCCTTCCATAGAGTACCCAGCGTGTCGCCTTGCAGCTTGTTCGTAACAAACCATTCATCGAACGTCTGATGCCAATATCGTTCCATCGCGAGCATCTCGCTGAGCTTGAGGGGCTGCAATTGGTCGCACTTCCACGGGGTGGGGGGGAGAGCGGCTCTGAACTCGGCAAAGGCGTTGCGAAGGTCCTGAAACACTTTCACTCGCACCGTGTCCTGCGAGATAAGGGCGGTTTTTTGGGCTAGTTCGAAGGACTGCTTCGAAAGCTTCGCGGTCTTGTTGGACCACCATGAAGATGCACCAAAGGCGAGGACACTAATGAGCAATGTTCCTGCTAAGAGCCAAGTTCGAATGCTAGGCTCCTCTGGCTGGCGGTGTATGCATTGCTCACACAAGAAATCGTTCGCACTTCTTGCATCGCGTCCATCGCGTCCATCGCGTCCATCGCGTCCATCGCGCCCATCAGTTCCCTGGACGGCGTCCCGTCCGTCGCGGCCGTCAGCGCCGTGCGGACCCGCCGGTCCCGTAGGGCCGACACTGGAATTTCCCGGTGGTCCTCGATCACCTCTATCACCCTTTTCAAGTCTTATCTCTCTATCCGTGTGAGGTGCCTGCAGGAACAGGGCAAATGGACTAGAGGGGGTGAGCGGCGCTGCGGAAGCACCAGGTGCGGGTGCTGTACAGGCGAAAAGCAGCAAGAGAACCGAGAACCATGCGGCGCAAAAGAAAAGCTTGCCAGCATTCACGGGAAACCTCCTCGCTTTGCTATCGGACACAACGTACTTTCAGCTAGCTTGGCCACTTCGGCAGCCTTGCACCAGTGGATCTGATTGCCAGCGTCGTGTGCAACGACAGCGCTTCACCTTACGCGGCGGTCGTGGCATTCGCCGCGACGAAGCTAAACGACGTCAGATTTGATTAACCGATGAATGTGACATGACAACGTTGGCGATCGCATGAACAACGGCATCGCGCGTGTCGGCTGCGAGAATCTTGTTGCGGTCTTTGTCGTTGGCAATGAATCCGAGTTCAATGAGCACTGCCGGTCCAGCAAACTTCAAGACCGCCAGATCGGGGCGCATCTTGATTTTTCGATCGCGCAAATCGATCACTGGTAAGAGTGTCGCCTGCATGGCCGCAGCGAATGGCTCGCTTGAGGATTGGCCATAAAGGACTTCGAAGCCATTGGCACTGTCGTCATCGAAGTCGTTCATGTGCAACGAAACGAGGATGTCACAGCCAGCGGATTTGGCCATGCTTGCTCGTTTTCCGACTGGGGTATGGTCAGATGCGTCGTCGCGCGTCATGAAGACGTCGACTTGGCGAGCTCTGAACACATCCTTCAACGCTAAACCATAGCGCAAAACGATCGCCGCTTCTTCGAACTCGAAGCCGTTCTCGAAATGTGTAGCGCCTGGATCAAAGATCCCTGGCTGACGATTGCTCATGCCGTGACCCGGATCGATGCAGATCTTCATTACGACCTCCCGTGGAGCTGGTTTGCGAACTGGTGGTTTGTTGTCATGCTTCGCGCTGGCTTGCCGGTCAACCTGTTGAGGAAGGCTTGAACGTTGGCGGCCCAGGGTCGAACGAATCGTTGGCGACGGAGATATTCAGCTGCCGAATCCGATTAGGAAGTTCAGACGGCTTGCGATGGGCGACAAGCAAGCAGACAGGTGCCACATATGCGTGTTTCCTGGGCCTTTTCATAGAGTTCACTTCCCGGCCATCTTGAACCCCACGTACGCCGAACCACTGATCCCCATCAACGTCAACATCGTCGTGGAAAGCGTCGGCATCCCGCCTTCGCGGAAGGCGACAACGATGAACCAGCCTCCCAGGATCGCCGTAAACATCAGGTTCTGCAGTCGGTGAAGGCCAGCGCTTTCGCCATAGTCGCTCACCAAGTCCTGGACGAAGCCACTGCTGCGAATGTTCTTTTGATTGACGATGACCGCGGTGGCTGCCTGCCAAGCCGCCTGCGCTGCTGCGTCTCCGACCTTTTCTTTCGCCACAGCCTTCTTCTCCTCGTAGTCCTTGACCAGCAAAGTCATCTTCTCTGGCGACGCTACCATCGCGCCCACCGCCGTGCCCACGCTGATCCCCAGCAGGATCAGGCAAGACTCGTTGATGCTCATCCAGTCGCCGGTCGAGAAGCCAATTGCAAACCAGGCCACCGCAATCACGATGGTCCACCACAGCATCTGCGAGCGCCCCAGGCTAAACGACCGCAGATGGTCGGGAACGAGGTTGTCGGGGATGCCGTACGAATCACGGACCCAGCGCCACTGCGTCTTATCCCCGGTAGTAACGACCGCAACCGCCACGAAGAACGCGAACAGTCCGACGAAGAACAGGCGCTTAGAAGGATCGTGGACATCGAATGTGCCTCCTGGCTTGGCCTCGGTCAGCAGTCCTTTGTCGTTCGCCAATGCCACCTTGAACTCAGGCTGGTCCGACAAAGCCTTCTTCAGAATCGAATTCCAGGAAGCCACGCTGTCCGGCTTGTCAATCTGACGCTGCAGCCGGAACGTCAGCTCGCTGTGATCGGGCGCAGTGGAGACGACAGGTATCGCAGCCGGAACACGCACGCCGTCCAAGAGCAGTGTCAACTTCTCCGGGTCTGCATTGGTCACGGCTTTCCATGTGCTGAGCTCCGGCACGATGAGCGTCACCTTGCCATCGAACTTGCAGGGTTCGCAACGTACGTCGGTGACGCGGAGTGGCATCGAGCCACTGCTCCAAAGAGCGGAAAGGTCGAAGGTGAGCGGCGTTTCATACATCGCGCCGGCACTGTTCACAAGCAGCACATCTACAGGCAGTCGGGCGCGGGGCGCGCTGCGCAGCGCCTTCTCCCTGAGGCCGTCGCGCAGCCATCGCTCGATCTGCGGCGCGAGCGGATAGCTCAATGGCGACTGCGGCCCAGGTCCTGCCTCGTAGACTTTCATGGGTATGGTGACGTCGCTTTGAATCCCAAAGCGCAGACACACGGCTGTGAGACGCGGAATGCTGTCGCTCACTGCCCGAATCTCGAGCACGTCGTTCACCATGCACTCGCTTTTGCTGTCACACGAGGCCGTGTACGGCGCCTCGGTGCGACTAGGCTCTCCTTCGCAGGTCGTGGAAGTCGCCCAGCACACATTGGCTGCCAGCAGTAGCGCGATACCCACGTGCAGCGGACGCGCGATGCTTCGCAGCCAACCTATCATGCCTGCGTGCTCTTAAAGGCCTGGATCAGGGCCGTGGCGGACGCCATGATCTTGGACGCCTTGTCATTGGCTACCACGATCCTGTCAATCTTTTCCACCTCCGCTTCGACGGCGTCAAATTCGGTCTGTGTCGGCGGCCTGAACTTTACGTCCTGTGCGAAGTACAGTACGTACGCGGCTGACATCTTGGCATACTCCGCCTTGTTCTGGCTCACGTCGATGTCGATCTGCCGGCTCTCCTCGATGCTGGCCATTGAACGGCGGGTGATCAATGCAAAATTGGCGTTCTGCAACCCGATCTTTGTGCTGCCGAGCTGCTCCAGATATCGCAGACGTTGTTCGGTGCTGGCGCCCGATTTGGCGGTCAAAGCTTCAGGCATGTGATTCTCCTTCTCTCACTTGACGGAGTTCTTGCGCTCGCTGGCGTCCGCCGCTTGGCCGGCCACGGCCTTGGCGTCATCCGACTTCTTCTTGATGGCTGTGTCTACTTCTTTGATGAAGTCCCAGTAGAACTTGAGCTCGTCGGTGGTTGACTTGTCTTCCCCCAAGGTCGCGAGCGCACTGGACGCCTCAGTCAGCTTGCCTGCTTTGACAGCCACAGCGCTCTTGGCCCCCTTCAACGCGGCCTGGGCCGAGGCCTCCAAGTCCTGCCGCTCCAGCCGCTGCTTGGTGATCAGCGCTGGCGACTTCCGCAGCCCCTCAAACAGCGCGTTCCAATCCTTGTCTTGAGTGATATCGCGCATAGCCAGTTCTGTCTGGATGTTCTGCTCAGAAGCCAATGCGTTGGCCTGCAGGAAGTTCAGGGTAGCCAGGCGCGCCTTGGCGATGCGGTCGCGGTCCTGCGCAAAGGTCACCGCGTTCTCGCGCGCTTGATCTACATACAGGCTCAGGGTCTTGGAACTTTGCCGCAGGTCACCATCACTGGCACATCCGCAAAGCGCGATGGCGAGCGTGATCGAAAGAAAACTGGTGCTCTTTATGTTCATTTCACCCTCACAGCGATCGCGCCCAAACCAATGGCGTTGACGAGATTGCCGATCTCTTCTGGCTTGATGCCTGAGCCGTAGGCCTTTGACAACTGATTCACCGGTAACCGGATCAATGAATCAGCTTGGCCGAACGCAACCTCTGAGTCGTCGAGTGCGATTTCGTGGCCCAGCGCAATCAGTTGATAGTCCAGCAATTCCTGCTGGGTCTGGCCGAACGTTGCGGCATTCATATAGCCGGCGAGCGCGCGCGCGAGCAGCAGCTTGCAGTTCGAGTTGGCCCGTCGGTACGACTCGTAGAGTGACGCGACTTTGGGGCACTGCTTGCTGAACTGGTCCAACGACTTGTTGACGTCGTTTAGGAAGAGCAATTCCCCTTGCATGCTGGCCTGTTTAGCTCCGAGAAGTTCGACCTTCTGGTCGGCCCGGGCGATGCGCAACTCTAGGCCTGCTGCCTCTTGCCGCAGGAACTCGGCCTGCAGCAGCAGTGCGGTGAGCGGGGGCGCTGGTTCAGTGGTGAGCGCACCCAGCAGGGCGCCGACGGCGGCGGCCCTCTTCTGGGTTGCCGTTTGCGATTCGGCGCCTTTGGTGCCGTTGATGGAGGCGATCAGTTCGCGTATCAGGCGAAGCTTTTCCTTCAGCTGTTCAAGAGCGCCAGCATCGGCCAGGCGGCTCAGCACTGCGTCACCACTGAACTTGCCTGCGTTGGGTAGTTCGCCCAGTTTGTCGAACTTGGCCTTGAGGTCTGCCAGCGCTCGGCTGGTATCGCTGCCAGCCGAGGGGGCCTTTGTCGCTGCCAGTGCGGTGGCGTACTCCTGCTTTGCCTTCGTCACTGCTTTGGCGATATCTTCACGCGCGATCTTGATTTCCTGGATCTCGCGGGCTAAGCGACTGAGTTCGCCACCGCCGGAGGCGAAGGCGGTGGCCAGATCTGCAATGGCCGTTGTATGCTTCTTGCAGGCGTTGTCGAATGTGCGGAAAGAGGTGGCGAGTTCGGTGCCAGGCGCGGGACGCTGTGTGCTCGGTGTGGGGCACTTGAGCAACATGCCTTTGCTTGCTGCCAAGTAGGTCTGCTGTTCCAGCTCCAGGAAGTCCAGCGATTCCCGCGCCAGGCGCACATTGGCCTCAATTCGGAGACTGTCACCCGCGCTGCCGACCAGGGTGTCGATCCGCCGTGTTACGTGCTCCTGCATCGATGTCCAGCTGTAGTCTTTGGAGGTGGCCGAGAGCCAGGCGACCAGGCGGCTGTCGCGCCTCGCGAGCTGGTCCCGTTGCACGGCTTCTTGCTCTGTCTTTGCGAACTCCTTGAGCGCCACGCGTTCCGGCACCAATGCGTTCTTCAGGTCGGCGTCTGCGATAGCCGTGACTGCTTTCTTGGCCACATCATCCTCGCCGGCTCGGTACAGTCGGACGCCAGAACAACCGCTCAGCACAACCATCCACATCGTTGCTGCGAAAGCGACTCCCATGCGAATGGATCGATTCATCTGGCTCCCCCATTTATGCGACTTGTCGTCAGATGCTACGGAGACGCGGCCGATGGGGAATCGCCCGAATAAGGGAGGAATTCGAGATCAAGTTGTGTTAGGCATTTTTGCTGCAATTGCCCGCGTGGTTGGCCACTGGCCTGAGCGCCAGCATGCTGCGGCTAGAGTCAACGATGCCGAGCAAGGGTCGAGTTGACACGAGACGCTGCGCGTACGGCAGACCAGAAGTAGACCGGCCGCCGACTTGTTGCACGTCTGGTTGACGTCCAATCGTTTGGATGCTTATGGGCCCTACCCGCGCCGAACAACGGACGAGTTCGATCCAATGCCCAAAAAGGCCGCCTCAGTTCTTCCGGTGCTCAAGCGCGAGCAACCCGCCATCGAGCCGTCGCTGCTCATGATGCAGTCGAAGTTCCTCCGGTTGCTGCCTGAACAATGCGGGCATGGTAGATGGTGGTAGGCGGATGTAGACCGGCAATCCGCAAATCCGTCATATGCCCGCTTGCGCGGCCAACTCTTCCAGTGAAACGCCTATGCCAGAGGCGATCCGGATCACAACCATGATCCCTGGATTCTGAGTCCCTCTTTCGATGCTACTCATGTAGGAACGATCGACTTGGCTTCGATGAGCCAACTCTTCTTGTGAGAGCCCGTGGGCTTGTCGAGTTGCCCTGATCGCCAGTCCCAGCGCCACAAGCGCAGGGTCCAGCGCGTGTTTGGGCGAGGGGATCGGCATGGACAAAATCGTCCGCCAATGCGTACGATTGCACCACGGACGATCTTCCACAATAAAATTCAGTATGTTCAGAGTCGACAGCCGTTTCGAGATCTATATGCCTCCGTTTCAGAAAGATGAAGGCGCGGAGTTGCGGCAGTTCCATCTTGTCGAGCAGTGCTTCAATGTGCCGCTCTGGCATGTTCAGGTGCTCCCCCGAGTCGCCAGGGACGAATTTCAGCGATGGAGTTGCTATCTGGTGGTGCGTGCAGGTGATGCGCTTGGCATATTGGTTGGGCAGCAATGGGAGCGTGTGAAGCTGCATGTCGTGTTGCCGGAGTACATGACGCGAACGAATTCCATCAAGATGTCCAGGTGCACAGCACTTTGGGAGTGCAGCGTAGGCGAGGAACAGCAAGTCGCGTGGCAGTTTGACACCGCTCTCGGATCTTTCATCGATCCGGAATTCGGAGAGCTCGATACTTCAAGAGTGAAGAAGCGCGAGATCAGGTGGCGGGATCCTGGCATCACGCATGAGCCTGGGGAGACGCATTGACCAAGTCCGAAAAACAGTCAATCTACGAGTCGACTCTGCGAGACTACTTGGCGATGTTTGCCGAGATGGAGCCGAAGCACAGAGCAGTGTGGTTCTTTGTGGCAGAAGAAAGCTCATTGTTGAGTTTTCCGATTGGGCCGGGACAGACGCTGCAGGAAGCCAGAGCCGTACACGCAGTGCGGTTGACGGCGATGGCAGATGCACTTGCTGCGCAACAGCCTTGGGAAGGGGGTAAAGCCCTCATCGAGGATCTTCTTGAGCTTTCGCGTTTGCACTCGCTCTGAGGTAGACGTCTTGCTTGATTTCGACTTGTACGATTGAGAGCGTGCCAAGCTGCCCGGGCTCTACAGAAGCGGCAGCGCGCATTGAGGAGCGGCCAAGCCCGTGTTGTAGGTTGCGAGTGACCTGCTGACCAAGGGTTCGAAGGCGACAAACTGGTGTTCGCCAAAACCAAGCAACGAACCTCGGTGGCGCGAGCTCGAGGCGAGGCTTGCCGCCGAAGAAGTCATCGATCACCAGTTGCCACACCAGTCACATGGGCCCCGAAGTGGGCGTGTATCCCGTGACTATCCGGCCCCCGTCTCTTGCTTTGGTATTGCCCGTTTACGTTTTGATTCAAAATAAATATGAACTGCCAGTTCAATAAAAGCCACTTGAGTACGAGTTTGTGCTCAAATCGAACTCACGGCGGGGGGAAACATGGCCCCGGCGCGGTTCGAAAAGTTTGTGATTCTTTTACCCAGAAGGCAGAAGGCTCAGTAGTTGGGCGCCAGTGATGGTGCCGCTTCATCGGGCAGTTGATGAGGCTTGAAACGCAGCTCACGGTCGATTCGACAGTGAGTGGACGACGAAGGTCCGGCGACGCTTAGTACGTGGTGCATGGCACACAGTACGACGGCGACGAGGGGACGTTCGGCAGTCGGCGGCAACTGTGGTGGGCTTGGTGTCGAGTTGGCTCCTTTACGGCGCTGCCTTGAATGGGGACGCAGGGCAATTCCGCTCTGTAAGGAGAGTCCACATGGACAAACAAACTTGCAAGAACCACATCGCGGTCCTGAAGAAGGTCCGTGGTGCTTGCGATAGCCAACTCGACAGCGGTGTGAAGGTTGAATTGGACGCGGTAATCGAGGCGCTGCAACAGCATCTCGAGTCGCGGACACACGGAGCGGATGTGGCAACACTTTCCCTTCGTGCACTTCAGATCATTGCGGTGATCGTCAGTATCGTGACGAACATTCGCAGCAAGATGTGAAGACCCGAACACCCCAAGCCCATACTTTGTTTTTTTAGAGGTAGAGCATGGACATCGGCAACGCAATTCAGCTAGCGAGGAAAAAGCGCAAGCTTTCTCAAGCTGAGCTCGCCGATCGCGCGAATATCTCGGGATCGTATCTTTCGATGCTGGAACGCAATCGGCGCGACCCGCCGCTCTCGACAGTCACCCGCATTGCCAATGCGTTAGGGATGCCGGTAGAGATTCTCTTTTTTCTCGGTGCAGAAGGAAGTGAGCTCGGCAAGCTGGATCGAGAGCTTGCAGGGCAGTTGGCTTTCACGGCCTTGGAGCTTTTGAATGAGCCTGATCCTCAGCAAGCCAAGCTATCCCTTTGACCCAATCTGGACTAGCGAGAAGCTGGCCAAAGCACTCCGGATCGAGTTGGCCGAGTTGGAAGCTATCGCCGCTGTGGCGGATCGCTCATATCGCCCTGTGCGGATGGGGCCCGGATCGACCCGCGAGGTGTTCTCGGCGAAGCCGCGATTGAAAGCCATTCAGCGACGCATCAAAGAGGCAATCCTCCAACGGGTCAGATTTCCCGAATACCTTACAGGCAGCGTCAAGGGGCGTGACTACGTTACGAACGCCAGACTTCATGCAGGCGCACGCTTCTTGATATGCGAGGACGTGAGCAAGTTCTTCCCTTCTGTAAGCGCTGAGCGAGCGTGGGACATCTGGAGGCACTTCTTTGGCTTTGGCGATGAGGTGGCGCGCTTGCTAACCAAGCTGACCACAAAAGCAGGCACTTTGCCCCAAGGCGCTAGTACAAGCAGTTATTTGGCGAACTTGGTGCTGTGGAGGGACGAACCGTACCTACAGGCCAAACTTGCTGAGCACGGCCTGACATATTCGCGCTACGTTGACGATATGGCGATGTCGTCCAAGCTCTACATCACGCCCGCTGAGCAGGAGCGAATCATCGCCGATGTCTACGGAATGTTGCGGCGGAACGGTCTTTCCGCCAAACGTAAGAAGCATGAGATTTCTTCCAGCTCGCAGCGGATGATCGTGACCAAGGTGATCGTGAATGTGAAGCCCTCTTGGAGCAAAGCGCGCCGGTCGGCCGTACGTACACAAGTCTATGAACTGGAGAAGCGCGTTACCGCAGAGGACATCGGGGCTGAGCTGCATAAGTTCGCCGATAGGACGGCCAATCTCGTCGGGCAACTCGGGCGTTTTCACGTTCGCGAAGCGGGCTTGCTGCGAGCGAGAGTGAGGAAAGCTCGCGAGGTGATGAATAGGACAACTCGAATCCATTCCATCATCTCGACGACAACTGGTGTGCATCAGTCTTCTGGTCTGGTTGGCGTGCCACCCTGAGAGATCAAGTGACTCGATTGATGAACCCGACGAGTCTGTGGTAGGAAGGCACCTCTTCATAAGTTGGTAGCCTTTTACCGCCACACAATTCTCGAGGCCTGATCCAAGAACATGAATGACCTGACATCGATCTTGGCTGCGGCGGATGCCTACCTTCAGCGTGAATGGGTAAAAGCCGTGGCACTCCCTTCGTTCGGAGTCGCAGCAGCTGGGGTGGGCTACCTACTAAGGCGCATGATCGAGAAGAAGGGGCCAATTGAAGAGATTGAGCTACTTACGAAAATTGCCAACCTAAAAAGCCAACTTGCGAAAGATGGAACGAATATTTCGGAATTGCGCTCTTTCCAGGCCCAGGCTCTTGGGAAGGAGGCCGCCGCCGCCATAACAACCGCGGAGCGCTACGCCGAAACTGCATCGCAGCTCTCCGGCAATGCCCGGCAGGTGGACCGCGATCCGGCCTTCGACAACGCAATCACGCAGGGCGAGATGAATGATGTGTCGTATCGCAAAGCAGACCAAGCCGGTGATGAATTGTCAGAGACAATTCGCCTTCTTAAAGAGCATGGCATTGGTGATTCAGAGGATCTGCAACGCTCACAGACTGCGTGGGAGGCCTATTGTGAAGCTGAGCTTTCGCGTGAGGCAAGGATTTGGGAGGGGGGATCGATTCGCCCGCTCATGATCAATTTGAAGCGGGAAGCTCTGACAAGAGAGCGAATTGCGACACTCGCATGGAATGAGCTTGATCCGGACTCGCCGGAGCTTGTGGTCGAGTCTAGAAAGACACCTCGCAATCTGCTTGAGCACATCGAGCCACAGGTCCCTAAAGTTCGAGTGCATGAAATTCTCGGATCTCCTAGCGTTGTTGCTGGCAACACTTGGATCTATAGATTTCTGGAAACTCAAGTCGAAATCACTTTCGAGCGCGATGTCGTGCGTGACGTTGTGGTCGCCTTGATACATGGGCAGGTCTACGCCGGCACTTCCGCCGATGACTCTGTTACGGTCCCTCTTGGGCGACTGACCCTGGCCGATGTTATGGAGACTGGCAATGTCGAGGTTGAATATCGATGGAGCAATCGAACCAAGGAGGTTTACGTGCACGGCCGCTCAGGCCCGCCTGGCGCTTGGACCGAGTATTGCTACGGCGCGTTGCATGTGTTCAGCGGAGCTGGTCGTCTGCAGGATACCGGCTTCCTTTGGGACGACGATTCGAATCAACTTATCTCGGACCCGAAGACCGTGCTATTCAACTGGATGGCGTTGCCAGGAACTCGCGAGATACCTGCCTTTTATTGGTTCATAAAGTAGTAGTCATGGTGCCGCGTTGAAAGTGTTTCCTCTGGCTCTGGACTTGCTGAGTAAGCGCGCGGTGATCCCGCCTTGAGTTGCGGGCGAGTGTCCGTGACGATGGTGTTCACCACGGACCCAAATGAATAAGGCATGCTGCGGCATTGCGCCGCTACCCGGGTCAGCAAAAGTCATGGAGGATTCGCAAGTAGGCTCTGGTGCGCCTCATAGGATCTAGGGTCGGCCACTCTCGCGTAGATTGAAGCGCGTCAGCAGCCCAGAGGGAATTGATAATTGCAAGCGAGAGCCTTCGTCGACGGCTGTTTCGCTGACATCTTGGGTGTACTTGGCAAACCCTCGGCTGGCGATAATCGGGCTTTGAGCCCAAGTCTTAGACCTAGTCTCGCAAAAATCATGTATATCCGTTCACTCCACGCAACCAACCTCAAGCGGCTCAAAGATCTGCATTTGCAGTTCACGAACCGCGATGGCTCTCCGCGAATGTGGACCGTCGTAATCGGCGAGAACGGAACTGGAAAATCCACAGTCTTGCAAGCCATAGCGCTTACTGCAGCGGGTAAGTTGCGAGTTAATGACCTCGCGAGCAGTACCTTTGCTCAGCTGGTGGATCGACGCCAAAAGGGCGCACTTGAGATATCCGCGCATTTCGAGTTCACGAAGAGCTCCCTGGCAGATCCAAAACTGCACCCCCTTCACAACGGCTCGCTTTCCCCCTCAACCAAACTGTCTTCGCGAGTTCGACTCAAGCCGAAAGAGACCTCCCTTCGTGCCGACGCATGGTATGGCGATGCGGCAGAACCTTTAGCGGGTGCGCCCGATCCTCTTGATGAGGCAAGGGCTGCGGAGGCACCCTTATGGTTCGTTATCGGGTACGGGATCCAACGTACGCTCCCGGGCTCGGGGCGGACGCCCGATCTCACACGCCCGTCAGTTGACAGAATGAAGCCGCTGTTCGATTCCGGGTACCCCTTGGCTAGCACCAGCTTTATCAGCCACTATGGCTCGCGGCAAGCCAAAGCCCGCGCTTACTCCACTATGCTCAAGCGCGCCATCATCAGCACCGGCGTTCTGCCAGAAGATATCAGCGACTTAGAGCTCAGAGGCTTCGGCGGGGTTTCAAAGGCTACGGACCTGCTAGAACGCAATCGATTTCAGCAGACGATGGGCAAAGATTCGGTGAAGATCCCAGCGGTAGCGCTTGCCCACGGATACCAGTCCACGATCGCTTGGATTGCGGACCTCGTGGGCCACATTCTCCTAGAGGCAAAAAATACATCGATTGAGCCCAAGGACTTCGAAGGTCTAGTTCTCATCGATGAAATCGATCTTTACCTTCACCCCCGGTGGCAGGCCAGCTTGATCCCTGCGCTTCGCCAGACGTTCCCTAAGTTGCAGTTCGTGGCGACCACCCATAGCCCCGTGGTGCTCGCCACGCTCGCGCCGGAAGAGGTAATTCGACTGCAAGCCGATCCCAAGACGGGCCATGTCCGTCAGATCACCCCGGACGCGGTAACGGGAGAATGGGATCCAGTGGACAAACAAGCGGATCTCTACACGCAGCCTGACCCGCGAGCGATGACCGGAACCGAGATGTATCGCGAGTACTTCGGAGTGGAACGCCTGACATTGAACGAGCACGGTGACAAAGTCCGCAGCTATACGGCATTGGCTACCAATCCCCATCGCACTGAGCACCAAGAGCACACGATGAAGGTTCTGCGCGACGAACTCAACGATGCGGAAGTCACCAATCTGGTCAAGCCCGTCGCCAGTGAGGCTAAAGATGATTCGGCTTGAACTCGGTGATGAACCCCCTGAGTTGAAAGTCCAGCGCGATGCGCGATTGCCGGCTGCGGTCCAGGCTTTCAACACCCACGGTCCTGGCCACGAGTTGCTGACTTCCCTTCTTGACGGCGGCTATCGAGTCGCCCGTGAGCAGCTCTATGCTCGACAGCACGGCAAATGTGCCTTTTGCGAGAAAAAGGAAGATGCTTTCAAGAGGCCTGTTGAACACTTTCGTCCCAAAAAAGGCGCAGATGATTTCATCAACGGAGCTTGGAACGGGGTAAACACCCACTATTGGTGGCTGACCTGGACTTGGAGCAACCTCTATTTCACGTGCGATGACTGCAATAAAACCGGTAGAAAAGGAAGCCGCTTTCCCATCGAGCTGAACTCACAACGCGTCGTTTCACCGAACCGTCCTATCGCCAACCTGATTCCAGTAGTCCACTACGAGATTGCAGCTGAGCGGCGACTTCTGGTGGATCCCCGAGTCGATGAACCACTTGACCATTTGGAATGGATGCCTGTCGACCGGACAAAGCCGCAGCGCACTTGGAGGTGGACGGTGGTGGGTCGTGACCCGCGAGGCGAGATGACAATCCGAGTGCTGGGGCTGCTTGCACGTGACGACGAAATCAACAATCACCTACGCCCGCTGAAATTGCTGTGGGTTGAGGTGAGCAAGCACCTCGCTGCTGCTCGGTGGGCTGACGCTCGGGAGGCTTGGGACGGGATGGTTGAGGCATTCGTAGAGACCAGCGACCAGCCGTTTCGAGCCGCTGCATGGTGGGCATTGGACTCGCTTATCGCTGAAGCCAGCCGTATGCAGTTCGGCCTGAGAACACCGTCAAGGCCCAAAGTTACCTATCCCTAGGCACCCACTTGAGAGCATGTAGTTCCGACTGTCTGTGGGATTTCTCAGTAGTCGAGAACGTTGACCGCTTGAGCATGTAACAGGTATCGCTGCTCCGCTCAATTTCAATTACATGATCTTCGCCGTGACCAAGTTCGTAAGCGTGCGGTGATCCCGTCTTGAGCTTGGCCCCGATGTCTATGACAATGGTGTCCACTAGGGATTTAGGTGGATACCTGCCAACCGCATCGGCGACCTCCTAATGCATCATTGGAAGCCAGTCATCCTCGTTGAACGCCCGGTGGCCACGGCTTGACGTCGTTCCGTGGAGGTAGCCCGTACAAGGCGGTCTCCCAAGCCTCGAGCGGCGGCACGACTTCGTAGGATGGATCACACCAACGGCGAATCGCCTGCGCGGCGCGGAACTCGGCGTTGATTGGCACACCCGCCTCGTCGAACTCGAGGACGTTCACGAAGATTGCGTACGCCTCCTCTATGAGGCTTGGCGATTCACGCAGCGCGTCCCAATAGTCGATCCCTTCGAGAAGCGGGTTACCGATGGAACCATTGGCGACCCAAAAGCTGAAGGTTCGAAGCGCTCCAGAGGATTCGTTGCTCAGCTTCTTGAGATGAGGCATGCGACTTCCTTGGAAAGAAGTTGATTGTGCCCTCCGTCAAGAAGAGATCGCCGGACGTTTACCTTGGAGACAAGTCTGGAAGCGCATAAAAAAACCGCCCGAAGGCGGTTCTTTTTTCCCAAGTAGAGGTCAACTTAATCACGCCACAAGGGAGGAGTGGTGAACTAATTATAGCGGCCTATACCGAGAGCACCAATCACACTCACGCACACCAGTGGTCCGGGTCTAAGGGCCGATTCCCGCTGCCTTGCGCAGGGCGCGCAGTTCTAGGCGTGCTGACTCTCGGATCTCGTCGCGATCCAATTCGACTGCGGTTTCATCGGTCCAGGTTGCCCAATGACTCTCAAGCCAAGGCTGCCGGGTGTCGAATTGTTCGACAGCATAGTCGAGCCAACTGACGTACCCAGCGGGTGGTGGCAATGGTTTTTGAATGGTGAAGAGCGTTCTCCTTGGTGATGATCAGACACTTGAATTCGTCCGATACCAATACGGTACCGAACTTGTTGCACAGGGCGGGCACCTCGAATGTAGATCTTGCCAAACTCGGCAGAGGCTTGACGCGACTGCATCCGCCCTCTTCTCGATGAGGTTTGGCCGCGCGAACGGATCTTGCGCGGGCCCCGACAGGCGGCGCTTCTTGCTGAACTTGCCATCGCCTCGCAAGATGCTTGCCCTGAAACACTTCGGTATCTTCTTCCCTATCTGAGCCCGGGTGATGCTGCGGTAAACGAGCCGCCGCCGTCATGAGCTTGATCCACTCGGCCAAGCTCAATGGGCACGATCCGTACACCTATCTGAAGGACGTCCTGACTCGATTGCCGACCCACCGGGCTCGCGACATCCACGAACTGCTGCCACATCGCTGGGCCATCGGCTGAACTGGATCATCGGAGCCTCATACTGACCGGTCTCTGCGGCGTGGCTGAGCCGTGGTTAGCAGGTGCCGCCGCGTGTCTTCGTCAGCGGCGGATGGACGAGAATACGATGGCAGCGCGTAGAGCGGCTACGGGAGAACGTGTTGACCATTCATTCATGCGAGATGTACCCCTCCGATGAGGCATGGGACGCGATTTACGATGCAATCGAGGAGGGGCGCCAACCGCCCTGGCCAGAAACGCAACTTCATCTCGAGTCTCAAGACACTACCTTGCCCGGATGGCTCGCGCTGTTGGAATTGGTCGAAGAAGCGGCTCGCGATCGCAGGGAAACGTTCTCCCCCAAAGAGATTCTCGGTGCTGAGCTGTGGGAGCAGGTCGTCACATTGCCCCCATCGATCGCCAAGCTGAAGCACGTCAAGAAGCTCAATCTATATCGCAGCAGCCTACTCCGCATTCCGCCTGAAATCGGAGAGATGGAAAGTCTGGAACAGTTCGTCCCCTACACCTCGTACGGGTTGCACTGGTTCCCATACGAGATAACGCGGTGCCTCCGCCTGAAATCAAGCACTGTCAGCACGCGAGCGCTCTATGGAAATTACAAGTACCGGGCACCTTTCCCTGAGCTAGACCCAGTGGTCGTTGCTCTGATTCCAGCGCGATGCAGCATTTGCAACGGCCTTCTTGAGAGTCGAAGTGCGGTTCATCAGCGATGGCTGTCGCTTAACGTTGCCACTGACGTTCTTCCGCTGTTGGTCAATGCGTGTTCCATCGAGTGCATTGAGCGGCTTCCTGCCCCGACGCATGGTTACGTACCGTTTCCCCATCGAGGCGGTACGTCGGTCTCTCAGCCACCAGCAGACTAGGCGCCATCGGGGTTCACTCGGCAACTGCGTCAACGTGACTTGCTCAGCCGCTTACAAAGCGCACGCCTGCGGCCTAGCGCATTGGCACTCAGATGTGGGTCAGCACTCGATGGGTAATTAGGTCAAACGAGAGTGGGAATGCACACCGATTCCTGCGTGACCTTCCAGTACCCCGGCCTGAGGCTCCTGTACTTCCCGTCCGGGGTGGTCACCTACCGCTATGGCGCCAAGGTGGTCGAAGTGAAGGCAGGGGCTTTCTGCTGTTCGATGCGACCGTGCTGCACGTGATCGAGGCGATCCAGGTCCAGCCAGTCTCGGATCTCTCTGTGGTGTTCACGCTGCGCGGGGCGCGTCAGGCGTGCGGAAGGCGGTGGCATGCGTTGCGCTGTTCTGCGCTGTGCGCGCAGTTCGAGCGCGGGGCACGCGGTGGTGGCGTCGGAGCCGGCGTTCGCGCTGGGCATGTTGAAGGTCCGCAGGCGGGGAGGGCGCAGGATGCGTCGCGGTCATACGCTACGGCTGCGAACGCGCCGTATACCTGCCTGCGCCCGACGAGATCCGGTTGCCGTGGCCCACGAGCTTCGTGAACGCGCAAGTCCACTGCGCGGCCATGCGGGCCGGCTGGACCGTACCTTCCGGCCGACGTGCGCGGCCGACCGCAACATCGCGGCACTGGCGAGCAATGGCCTGTCCCGCACCGGCCATCACCTGGCCGTGGCGTAGGGTCAGGCCATGCCCGGCCGGGATCCGCAGGAGGTTGTAGCGGCCCACGCCCACCGACTGGAAGCCTTGCGCCGCGCCGATATCGTGGAGCGCGTGGCCGAGGGGCTATGGGAGGTGCCCGCCGACCTGACCGAGCGTGGCCGCCAGCACGATGCGCTGCGCCTGGGCGGCGTGGTGGTGACGCTGAAATCGCATCGGCCGATTGAGCGGCAGGCGTGCGTGACCGGCGTAAGCAATGGGATGGACGCCCCCACCCGTCGCGGCATCAACGTGCCAAAGTGGAAGTGTCACGAACCACTTGAACCGAAAGGGGCGTCCATCCCATTGCTTACGGAGTTGCTACCGAATGCTCATTCGACTGAGTCGAAGCTGTACCGCCCGGTCATAGTCATGCCGTCCCAGCAAAAGAGCCCATGGAACGATCGCTGGGCATTGATGGCGTAGCCGGGCGAGCCACTTGCGTCCTTTTTCTCGCCGTGGATAAGCCAGCACAGCACCAAGTCATGGGACCGCATGAACGCTTCCAGGATGTGCCGGCGAACCAGCAGCGTCGAGGGGCCCGGTACGTTCGCGGACGGGTCGAACGCCATCACGGTGCCCTGTTGATCGACATAGGTGGCCGCGACGCCGCTCCAGTGCGCCTGCAGCATCTCAAGCAGAGCTGCGGTCGGAATGCGCCAGGAAATCGACTCCCCCGTAACGGAACAATCATGGGATCCGCGTTCGCGCATGTAGCCTTGTGAGACGGCAGTAGCGCGGAGGGTTTCCGGATCGAGGTCGCCGGCCCATCCGAGATGCGCGTAATACGGATCATCGAAATGGTCCGACGCTGCCGACCAGCCGACCTCACCAAGGAAAATCTCGCGAAGTGAGCCATCGTGTGCGCCGCGCTCCACAAGCCTGAGCAGCGTGCTGCTGCGCTGGAGCTTTGGGAGGTCCTGTCGACGCACCAGCGCACCATCCGCACGCAGCCAGATATCCCGACCACCGTTGTCGTCACTGGCCGCCCCTGCGCGTTTTCCATGCGCTGGCGCATGCCAGCGGAGGTCGGCATAGATGCTGATCCAGTCGCTGCCGGATGGCCCGTCGTGGGAGAACAGCATATGCGCGGGTTGCGGTACATCGTCTGTGATTTCCGCCCAAGCTCGCGCGGCGGTATCCGTGTGCCACTCCTGCACGGCGCAGGGTATCCAGAACGCGGCTGGGTGCCTGGCTTCGCCGTCATTGGGCAGCGCCTGCATGACGTTGGACGTGTCGATGTCTCGTAGGTCATCCTGCCAGCTGCCCTGCCGGGCAGAGCCGATCTCTTCGCCCATCGAACCGACCATGTACTGGAAGCGGTCCGCCATGAAGGCCAGAATTTCGTGATATGCGATCCACTGGTACTTTTTCCCGATGCGCTCGGGCTTGTTCGGCTTGCGCCCGTCGCTGCTCACCTGCGCATCGAAATCGTCGAAACGCGCGGCAGTCCAGCCCAGGCTGAAGACTCGGCCTAGGATGTAGCGCTGCAGGATCCTGAGGTCGAACATGGGCGCGCGACGTTCCGTACTGTCTCCTTCGATCGCGTCCATGAGCGCTCCGAATGCTTCGGCGGTGGCCGCGTCCAGCGGTTCAAGGAAGACCTCGCGGAAATCCGCCAGCAGCTGGCTCGCTTCATCGAGCCTTCTTCGCGCTTCAGTCGTCTGAGCCGCAGAGCCCGACGCGGCCGAGGGCAAGCGCAGGGTTAGCTCGCAGGCTGACGCCAGACGCACGGCTTCCCGGTACTGCTCCCAAGTCTCGTCCTGGTCGAGCGACAGCATCTCACGCGCGCGCGCCTCCCGGACATCGAATGCCTCCCACGGTGGATCTACCAGCTTGAGCTCGAGCCATTTGGTGTATGCCGAATTGGTTCCCACCACGTAGCGGCCGAAATCGTCGTCCATAACGGAACTGCGGATGCGGCGATGTCCACGCGAAACATCTTCCGAAGCTGGATGCGACCATCCCGGTGCAACTGCGTCGAGTTCCTCCAGGCTGGGGATCTTCGGCCAATCGCTCGCATAAGGCGGGTTGATCTGCGGCCATCGCGAGGTGTCGGTTAGCTGCAGGAGGTGCGCCGCACGCCGGATAACACCCTGTGCATACTCACGTAGCAATACATGTGGCCGAGGCCTGCCGGAGGCGAAAACCTCGGCATGGACCTTATCGGCAATGCGCTCCATCGCGCGGCCGTCCTGGGTCCTCATGGCGGCACCGTAGACGGCCGCGAGCACGCGCTCTGCAACGTATGCATCGTCTACGTTGCAGAAGTTGTCGACCAGATGCTCTATGGCCTCAGGCCGCCAAGTCAGAACCCGCACCAGGGCCTTGGTGCCATGGTCGCGCAAAAATCGGTTCGAGGATGTCAATAGCCAGGAAAGAATGGTCGCGGTCAGCCGCGCCGTGCGCTCATCAACCTGGGTGTGGGGCCAGAGCTGATCGGTCCAGATCAGCAGCCGGTCCACTGCACTCTGTATATCCCAGAGCGGCTGAATGCCGATGGTCCACCAAGCGTCTCGGTCGGCCATGCTGCTGGAGCGCAGCAAGCCATCCGTGAATTCGGCGTTCAGGGGATGGTCGGGGATCGTGGCCAGCGTCAGCAGTGTTTCTGCGACGTCCTGGGAGTGCGTCGTGCGCATCAGATCCACGCGGCGTATGGCGTCTTCAGTCACCGCGGAAGGGGCCCTCCAGACTAGACTAGTGAGAAAACTGTACGCGGTGTTGTGCATGTCCGCCAGGCCGGGCACCAGATCGATCAATTCTTGGCCGGTGCGCTCGGCGACCAGGATATGCAGGGCCTCATGAAACCCGGGCCGGTACCAAGTGCTCCGCAACGCGTTCAGACTCAGCGGCTGTCCTTGCGCAAAGGTCGGCTTCGGATTGGCTGGGTTCAGATGACGATCCAGCAGCGTCTGCACGCACAGGAAATCGAAAAACCTCTCATAGGCGAACTGCACGACCATCTCGGAGTTGTTGGGAGTGCGTCCAGGTATCCGTTCTTCGATCAGCAGCCCCTCTGAGAAAAGCCGCAAATAGAGGCTTTGAGAGTGAGCCTTGCCAGGCAGAAAGGAATTCACGACGTCCCCGGCCTCGTCGTAGCCCAGCCAAGCGTTGGCTTGATCCACCATGCGTGCGGCAAGCGCCTTAAGCGCGTCGCCCACCAGGTCGCGCCGACCGTCGAAGTCTAGGTCGAACGCCGCCTGACGGTTGATGCCGCTCACCAATTGCTCAAAGGTTTGCACCACTCCCATGAAGCCGCGTGGCAGACGCGCCTGCCCGGATGCCTGCAAACCGCGGCACAGTGTCTTCAGATACAGCGGGTTGCTGAACTCTGGAGCCAGCACCGGACTCGACGGCAACTCGATGCCGTAATAATTGAAGAACGCACGCACCGCGTCAAAGCCCACGCCCTCGAAGCCGGTGTGAGTCAGCCGCACGGCATCGCGCGTGCTGTTGGTGGGTAGGCAGTCCTGCTCATACGCGGTGCGCACCGACACGATCGTGTTGATCCAAGCGGACGCCCTGAGCCGCGCCAGAAAGGCGGGAAAATGCGGCTGCCACAGGCGCCGCCCAGCGCCCTCGTTGATGGCGTCCACGATGAACAGTACGCGGCTGTTCGCACGCTGGGCCGCGACCTCGAGCGTCTTAATGAATTGCCCGACACTCCAGTTCGCCAGGTCGAGTTGCTGGAGTACCTGGGCCCATGGGTCTTGAACGTCCAGGAAGCGCTGGCCCATAAGCACGATGGTGGGCTGCCCGGCCTTGAGTCTTTGCTGCGCGAGGTCGCACAGCAGATGGGTCTTGCCCGAGCCAGCCTTGCCGGTCAAGACCAAGAGCGGGCACGACACCGTCGCCCTGAAAGCCTCCAGGTGGTCGTAGGCGTCTCCGAGATCAGCAAGGAGCTCGCGCACCAGGCGGCCGTGGCCCGCGTCGTCGTGCGTGTGCTCCCAATCATTCGGTGTTGAGCTTCGCATGGCCCTGCGCCGCGTCTGCGCGAGATGTTGGCGAAACTGCGATCGCACCGCGTCCACGCAGGTTACGGCGGTTCGGAGGGCACTTAGTGGTGCGTCCAGGGGGGCGGGGGAGACAGGATCTTCGGGAATGGTCGCGAAGGCGTGAAGCACGGCTTCGCAGGCCGACCGTGCCGTTTTGATTGGCACCTGCAAGGCGGCCATGGCATCAGCCGGCATTGCAAACGGCTGCTCGCGCAGCCGCGTTCGGATCCGGGCCGCGTTGGACTGGATGCCCCGGAAGAACGCGGGCGTGCGACCTAGTGCGTCGAATGCCGCGCTCAGCGGCAACTCGACATTGAGTTCGGGGCTGTACCGTGGGCCTGCAGCGTGGTGGGCTTCGGCCCAGCGGGCCTGGAACCACGTTTGGTCGAGCATCCGCGTGCCGAAGAAACAATGAAGCAGGCCATCGTGCTGAGGCTTGACCAAGTCAACCACCATCTCGTGCGCGCCTTGCCAAACGAACTCGACCGTCATGCCCGCGGTGTGGGCCCATCCGGTCCATTTCATGACCCGCGCTTTCCATTGATCTGCAGCGGACTTGGCATTCTTGACTCGGCCGTCGGGCAGATCCAGCGGAACACATACAAAATAGCGCCGAAGCTGCGGGTGTCCAGCAAGCGCAGCTTTAATGGACTCGTCGATCTGCCGCCATTGGTCATTTCCCATGGCACCAAAGTACTTGGCCTGCCACGCCCATTCGCTGCCGTCAGCAAGGATCGCGAAGGCCTCGACGCCGGCATCGGGCCGGCCTTTTCGGTGGAAGGCCGAGCCAGACGGCCGCGCTGCGCGGGCCAACTGAGTGACTAGTTCCTCAAAGGCGTTTTGCTTTGAGCCATCAAGAGGATGGATGGCCAACCATTGGATATCTAAAGTCACGCGCTGGACCATGGTGCGATGGAGAAAACGTCAATAGAAGAGTGCCAGCGGCACCGGCACTCATCGGAGAGTGGTAGATCACACGGCGTTGAACACGCCCCACATGAAGCGGCGACGATTCTTCATTGACATACTCTTAGTATCCCAGAGGCGAGCGTGGCGAAAGCCAGTGGCGGAACTTGTCGCGCTCAACATCCGGCTGAGCCTTCGACCTAACCAAGTCCAGACGGATTAGCCGGACGCTTACCGAACTTGGGCGTATCTAGTATCTAGTTTGACCATGTGGGCGGGTAGGACCACGTGCAGCCTCGTTGTTGCCCATGTTGTGCTGGAGAGAATGAACAAAACCTCTGCAGGACGAGTCGTGATAAAGCGGCGCCAGAACTGGCTCGCGTCATCGGCGGCCGGCAGCGAAAGCGCTTCGACATGTCACAGGGGAGCAGCGTGGGAGTTCGCAAGAAGAAGTTGCGCATTTATGTCAAATTGATCGCTCATACATGAGCAGCATCGAACGGGGGGAGCAAAACCCTGGAGTGATGACCACCGTTCAGGTGGCCAAGGCCATAGGCGTCTCGGTCACGCAACTCGTTGCCGAAGCTGACCTTTAGTCCCCTGCCCAGCTGAGAGTCGGATGCGCGATGTCTGCGGACGCGCCGAGATGACGGACTGTGCCTTGCCGAACTCTCACTGGGTCGATGCGTCAGGAGCACAAGACGCCTGCCTATACGACCAACTGGGCGGGTCTGCCGATTGCGCGAGCATGACTCGCCCTGGCCCCGCTGGATTCACTCGGACGGGAAGGGCGTCTCGTTTTTCTCCCCGAACCACTGCAGCTTCGCCCACTCCACGTCGACCTGGCAACCACCAAACATCCGCCTTCCGAGGCGTTCGACGGTGATCTGCGCGCGCACATCGATTTCATCTCCGTAGTAAACGCGGTCTTCGTCCTGGTCGACCGTCACCAGGCCGTCGTGCTGATAGGTCAAATCGCCATCGTTGGGGCCGAACCCCTCCCACCAAGGCAGTTGAATGTCTTCAGCCTGCGGAAACGTCCCGTTCGTCATCGCGGTTTGGGAAATCACGCGTTCGTCGTTGACGATGGAGGTCTCGCAGTGTTGATGCCACTCATCCACCAAGGACGAGGCGCTTTTGTGCACTTCGAGCTCGGGGAAAAGCTCCTGCAGGACCTTCTTCAATACGCTGGCCAGGACGCTGCCATCGTGACCGAGTTCCGCGGCCCGTGCGGCAAGAAGCACATGGTCGAAGGCGATGGACTTGGCCTCCGGGAGCACTGCGTCTTCGCCTGACGCCTGATAGGACGCAAGGTTGTTGTGCCCCAACGTCGCCGCGATGAGCTGCTGGGTGTGGCCCGTGGGAAGGGATTCGCCTTGGGCTGAAAGCGCCTTGCGAACGGCGAACGTGATGGTGGAAAGGTGTTCCATGTCGTGGCTCCTCAAGGCGGGTTGAGTTGATTTGCAAGTACCTGTGCGCGGGGTCTCAAGCGATTCCGACCTTGCGCGAACTGCAATCAGCGAGCTGCACGAACAGACAGGGGATGGTGACGAGACAGCGCAGGCCTCGCCGGCGATGCGCGGCGCTGGTCGATGCGCCAGGAGCACAAGACGCCGAACTACACGACCAGCTGGGCGGATCTGCCGATCGCGAGGGCCTGAAACAGGTCGCCATGGCCTGTTTTGGCAGGATCGGGGAAAATAAGTGAACTGATTGGCCCCGATTTCTGTGATTTCCCCCTCGAAGACGACTACACGATCAGAGAGAAGTGAACCAGTCGAGGAATCAGGAAAACTGGTCACACCCGATCTAGTCTGTTGTAATTAAAGGGATTTCACCCACATCATAGGAGGTGGTGCCTGGCACTCCTTCTAGAACAGTCGTCCGGCTTCTGCGAAATTCCGACCATCAAGTTTGGTTTCTCACGGAGAACACGATGAAAGATGTTGTTGGAATCATCAAAGAAGTCCCCGCGTTGGTAGCAACGTTGCAGAACAGTCCGCTGGTAGTAGTGGCGCTGATAACGCTTGGTGCTTTCGTCGTGGTGTTCATGGCGCTGCTGACGTTGTGGAAAAAATAATGGCCAAGATGCAATGGGCGAAATTCCCGACGCAGTGGCTCAAACCGCCGGTCTCCGCCGACGGGAGCCCGCAGCGGTCGGTGTTGACGGAGTTGTTGTGGGCCCGCCATGCGGGCAGTGCCATAGCTGCGATCCTGGTCCTGATCGCCTTGGCGATCCGCTTGAATCAATCCCAAAAGGACCAGGCGTTTGATGGGGCAGAGAAGCGCGGCGCCAGCGTTGCTGCCACCTTCGAAGAACTGCGCAACATGACAGGCCTGGCCAAGAGTTCGATTTCGAGCGCACTGATGCTGCTCGAAGCGTTTGCAGCCATCGAGATTGAGCGCAGTGGTCGTGCGAACAGCTACAAGCTGCTGGGACTGGAGGTACCTGGCGGCTGGTGCATGCTGCCGCATGGCTGGCTGCTGAAGCGCGATGGGACGCTGAAGTTCAAGAAGATCCCTCGAAACCGCGTCACTTTGAACGCACTGAAGGCGTATCTGCTGCTCATGCATCTGCGCGATCGCAGCCTCAACACGGCCGCCGTGGGCTATACGACGATCGAGCGCTGGACCGCGATTCGCCGCGAAGACATTTCGACTGCACTCGGCATGCTTGCAGCCCTGCAGCTCGTCATGGTCTCGCCAGAGAGAGATTTCCGGCACAGCAAGGGCGACAACAGCCACCGGTATTCCATCATCGGCCTTGGGTACGGCCGGTCTTTCCTTCCAGACGATGACCTGGTGACGTCCGAGGTGACTGCGACCGAGAGTGTCTACATCACCCCTGAGATGAGTCTCGTAAGGTCGCTGACCCCGCAGTCGACACCGGCCCCAGCGGTCGGGGCCCCTGTAGATCAGCAACGCGCCTCAGTCCTCGTGGTGCCGAACGCGGCCGCCATGGGGATTCCCGAACCGCGGCGCTGACGGCACGCGCAGGACGTCGAGGCCGACGCGCTGCGGATTGCACTGATTGCAAACAGCCGACGGCACCAGGCGGCGGCCTGAACTCAGGCTTGAGGCAGGGAATACGCCACCTTGTTGGCGGTGATCGTCGCCCAGCCTTGTGCCTGGAACGCCGCCACGATGGCTGAGATTTCCTCCTCGGCCAGCTGCTTCTGGAAGAGCGACGAAATCGTGCTCGAGAAGGTCTTGACCGTTCGCGGCTTGGATAAGCCCAGCTGCTGCAGCTTGGCCATGACGACCGTCAGCTTTTCCTCGAGCGATCGCGAGTTCGAGACCTTGAAGAGCGGGATGTCTGCCACATCCTTCGAGCGGGCCGCGAACACCTTCTTGTCCTTGAGGTGCTGGATCAAGGGATCGAAACCGGTGTCCTTCGAAATGATGTGGAAGTACGCCGTGGGATCGGCGGCCGCCAGCTGCCCGATGTAGAGGGCGATGTGGAAATCCAAGGCGTTCGAGCCGTTGCCCGCGATCTTCACGTACTCGGCCTTGCTGCCCATGCGCTGCAGCGCGTTGGCGATCTCGAACGGGATCTTGTTCTGGGTGGCCCCTACGAACACCAGGACCTTGAAGTGTTCGTGATCGAGCATCGACATGGCCTCCGGTTGGACGTTCTCAAAATCGATCAGGACGTAGTTCGTTCGCAGTGCCATCGCAAGCCAGCTCAGTTCAAGGTGGCGTGATTCTGCGGCACCAGACGCTGCCGCTCTATCTGAGGCCGGTGAGCCATGCTCTCGCGCCGGCGCAGCTGCGCACCTTGTGCGCTGCGCAGCGTCATCCAAACGCGCGCTCTATTCGGGAATACAAAACAGGTCGACACTTTCAAGCAGTGTCAATTGGCGAGGGCTACCGATGCTGACAATGGTAGTCATGTGTTGAATATCAACGGAAAGTTGAAGTCAACGAAACGATGACGGTGCGCCAAAACATAATTTATGTTCCGTTGATCGCCATCGATCTGAGTTTCGGTTCACGATTCGATGAACGAAACGAACTTCGGTTCGAGCGAGTTTTCGGCGCGCTGATTTCGACACTCTTTATTAAAGCGATCTGATTTTGCTTTTCATTTTGGTTTAATTGATGAAAAGCGAATGGTGAAATCAATTTCAAAAATGCGCCATAAAAAAGGCCCCGTTTCGAGTTACCGAAACGGGGCCAAAACTGGGTGCTGTTTTCAGTGCAGCGTTCGCGGCAGTTCGGCCAGCTGCCACAGCAGCCGGCACGACGTGCCATCCAGGACGGTGCACAGATGTTCACCAAAGTAGTCCGTGGCAGGTGCCACAACCACTTCAGCGAGCTTGCCATTGACCCCAACGACGTAGCGGATACCGCTACGAATCCGCTGGATCGCTTCGCACTCAGAGCAGCGCGAAAGGCCGCCAAAGCTATCTACGACGCCGATTTCGGCGACTCCCGGCCGGTATGGACCGGCGTACTTCGCTACCCAAACCACATGAATAACCATGGTTCATCCTTTGTCAAAACAGTAATACCGTGACTCAGGAGAGTGAAGATGCGAAGATTGACGCGCTTAACCGTCGGTTCTCCGAACCGTCATCTCCCCTCAGGTCACACCAGAGGGCCGAAAGGCCGGCTTCCCAGTGTTCAGACTGGGGGCCGGTCTTTTTTTCGAGGTTTTAATCTCGGGCCGGATGAGATTGTGCCCTGACTGTGTCCGGAGTTCCACTTACAGTTCTCCGAATGCCCTCTGAGCGCCCGAACTGCATGCCAAAAGCACCCCCATTGACTTTGCGAAAAAATGCGAGATCGCTGTAATTGCAGCGTTCTTTGAAAAGCATTGTCAATTACGCCGCCTCCGAATAACCTTCGGCTGCGCTGGGGAATTGGAGGCGGGCGGCAGCTCCAAAACACCGACTAGGGAGCGCTCTGGCTAATTGACGGCCCAGACCGTTTTTATATAAAGCAATCGAACTTCGCGGTTCTCCGGTTCGAGTCCCTTACTTTTTCCTTTGCCTTGCGTCCCCGTGAGGCGGACTTGGCCGGACGGTGGCGCCGTACTCAGCCCACCAGACGGTCAACGCTTCCATCGTCGGCTGGAGGCTGCACTCAGTGCTCCTGAGCCTGTGACCTCATTTTTTACGCGCGTACAGGATCAGCGCACAAGCGAGCAGGGTGGCGATGAAAAGCACGCCATCTTCCTCCCGGACCGCGGCCTAGAAGTGACAACTGCTATCACTGAGGCTCGACAGTTCGAGAGCGAGCGCGTATTCGGATTAGCTGCCTAGAGCAATCCAAGTCCTGCAAACCAGTAGTAGGGGTCGCAGAGCCCGGCAGCGACGACCGGCAGTTG
>NZ_JBPJZL010000031.1:0-36275 GCF_051216835.1 Variovorax multivorans | reverse complement strand
CAACGTACTCATCCTCTGCACCCACAACTCGGCTCGCAGCGTGCTGGCCGAGGGCATGCTCAACCACTGGGCCCAGAAGCTTGGCAAGGACGTGAAAGCGTTCAGCGCCGGCAGCGCGCCCAGCGGAAGAATCAATCCGTTCGCCATCGAGGTGCTGCAGGCGGCCGGGGTGAACACCGAGGGCTTTCGCAGCAAGAGCTGGGATGAGTTCGCCACGCCGGTCATGCATGTGGTCATCACCGTCTGCGACAGCGCGGCACAGGAGGCCTGCCCCTACTGGCCGGGCACGCGCGTCAAGGTGCATTGGGGATATCCGGACCCATCGAACACCGAGGGCGGCGATGTCGCCAAGCGCCAGGCCTTCGAGCTGACGCGTCAGGCGATCTCCTATCGCATGCTGCAACTGCTCGCGCTGGACAACCCGCAAGCAATGAGCGACGCCGAACTGCAAGAGCGGCTGAAGCGCATCTCCGCGAACTGACACCATGAGCGCAGTCATCGAAAGCCCGCGTGCCAGCGCGGCCCCCATGAGCGTGTTCGAGCGCTACCTGACGGTATGGGTGTTCCTCTGCATCGTCGTCGGCATTGCGCTGGGGCAATTGTTCCCGGCCATGTTCCAGGCCGTTGGCCGCCTCGAGGTCGCCAAGGTCAACATTCCCGTGGGCGTGTTGATCTGGGTGATGATCATCCCGATGCTTCTGCGGGTCGATTTCGCGGCGCTCGCGCAGGTGAAGAACCACTGGCGCGGCATCGGCGTGACGCTGTTCATCAACTGGGCCGTGAAGCCGTTCTCGATGGCCTTCCTGGCGTGGCTCTTCGTGCGCCAGGTCTTTGCGGGCCACTTGCCAGCCGACCAGCTCGACAGCTACGTCGCAGGCTTGATCCTGCTGGCCGCCGCTCCTTGCACGGCGATGGTGTTCGTCTGGAGTCGCCTGACTGGCGGCGACCCTGTCTTCACGCTGTCGCAGGTCGCATTGAACGACGCCATCATGGTGTTCGCCTTCGCGCCCATCGTCGGGCTGCTGCTGGGCCTGTCGGCCATCACGGTGCCGTGGGACACGCTCATCACCTCGGTGGGGCTCTACATCGTCTTGCCGGTGATCTTCGCGCAGGTTCTGCGCAAACGACTGCTGAAGAACGGGCCTGCGGCTTTCGAGCGAGCGATGCATCGCATCGGGCCGTGGTCGATTGCGGCGCTGCTGCTGACGCTCGTGCTCCTGTTCGCGTTCCAGGGCGAGGCCATCATCAAGCAGCCGTTGGTAATTGCCATGCTTGCGGTGCCGATCCTGATTCAGGTGGTGCTGAACTCCGGCTTGGCCTACTGGCTCAACCGCAAGCTCGGCGAGAAGCACAACATTGCATGCCCCTCCGCGCTGATCGGCGCATCCAACTTCTTCGAGCTGGCGGTGGCCGCAGCCATCAGCCTGTTCGGTTTCCACTCGGGCGCTGCACTGGCCACCGTGGTCGGCGTGCTGATCGAGGTGCCGCTCATGCTGGCGGTGGTGAAGGTCGTGAACTCGTCGCGGGGTTGGTATGAGTCGTGAGCTGCCGAACATCGATCCGGCCTTGTTCGCAAAAGCCGATCCGGATCTGCTGATGCCGGCGCAGCGCTCCGCCCACGCGCCCCGCATCTCGGAGCAACCAAGGCAGTACGTGAGACCACCGCGTGCGCGGGTTCATGGCGGTTCTTTTTTCCTTGTTCCTCGGCCAGCTTCAACCTTCCCATCATGTGAAGGTCAAGCGATCACCCCACGCTTGACCTTGGCACCGTGGCAAGGTTTAGGGTGCGTGCGATGGCAACAGGCCTGAATGGAAGCATTGCGATGGTGCGCAGATTCGAGACCCGCAAGTCTCTGGAGCAGGAAGTGCTGCGACTCTACAAACGCGCAGTGGCCGAACGGCGCTGGGAGATTGCCGAGCCGCTGATATGCGTGCTGGAACGGTTGGCCCAAGCCGACCCGGCCTGTGAAGCGCCACTCGAACTGGCGTACCTGTGCGTGAACCCGGCCGATGGTGGTCAAGGACACCGCGCGTGACGTCGGCGTCTCGGCGAGAGCTCGATCCACCCGAAATCGTTGCTTGTGGCCCGTGTTGACATGCGCCAGCAAGGCCACCTAAACTGCGTACTCAACAACGGACATAGAGTTTTGTCCTTTCCCTTTCATTTGATCGCCTGACCGCTCTTTTCCCATGCCGACCCATGCATTCACCATACGCAAACTCGCCGACGCGGCAGGCGTTGGCGTGGAGGCGGTGCGCTATTACCAGCGCGGTGGATTGCTGGCTGCGCCGAATCGCGTGGATGGTGGCTTCCGGCAGTACTCGGAGGACGATGTCCGTCGTTTGCGCTTCATCAAGCGAGCCCAGGCATTGGGGTACTCGCTGGAGGACGTTGCTGAGTTGATGTCCTTGAGCGCCTCACGCGACCGCCTGCGCGTCCGGGAGATCACGCGCGAACGCGTCGCGGAGATCCGGGAGCGCATGGCCGACCTGCAGTCGATGGCTTCGGCGCTGGAAAATCTGGCCGATTGCTGCGCCAAAGCGCCAGAGGGCTCGGCGTGCACGATCATCGCTGCGCTGACCGGGAATCAGGACGCCGATCCAACTACAGCCGATGCGGGCCTCGTTGCGCACGCGAGCGTTGCTCGTCGACGCGCATCCGTGCGGTCCGGCACCGAAGCACAGCGCCGTACTGACGGGGTGGCCGTATGACGATGACGCGTGCATTCAGGCGATTCGTTTGCCGGCTGATGCTCGGCGTGCTGGTCTTTGGCCAGATGGCCATCGCCGCCTATGCCTGTCCCGCACTGTCGGGCGCGCCGCAGTCTCTCCCGACGATGGCCATGAACGCGGCGGTCGCAACGATGCCCGATGACGAGGCAGGTGCTTCGATGGCCGTGTCGCCCGACACGTCCGCGACGTTAGACATGGCCGCCATGACGGGCTGCGACCAGATCGACGACAGCGCAGTCAACCTGTGCGCCGAGCACTGTCGTTTCGGCCAGCAAAGTGCCGACCATGCATCGGCTCCGACCGTACCCGCGGCGCTGCTGACCACCCTCTACACCCTCCCTGTGCAACCCGAGCCTCTCGGGCATGGTTGGCCTTCGGCCGACTCGAAATTCAAGCGCGTCGCGGCCTCTCCACCGCACGCCATCCTGCACTGCTGTTTTCGCATTTGATCTCCTGACGCTGGTGCGGCCGGCCTGAGCCGGCTTGCACCAGACCGCTCGGTCGCGCTTGCGCGTGCCCGCGAGTTTCCGCTCGCTCCGCACAAGCTCCATTCGACCTGATGGCATTCGTCAACTGGAGATCTCATGTTCATCGACTCTTTTTCTTCCCGCACGCCGGGCAGCGCTGTGCCATGGCGCAGGCTCGCCGTCGGCATCGCGGTGGCGCTCGCGATGGGCGCCGGTGCGGTCCATGCCGCCGACGCCCTGACGCTTGACCAGGCGCTGCGTCTGGCGCAGAACCGTTCTCGCGCGCTCGTGGCCCAGGATGCGACGGCTTCGGCCGCACGGGACATGGCCGTCGCCGCCGGACAGCGGCCCGACCCCACGCTCAAGCTCGGCATCAACAATCTGCCTGTCAACGGGGCCGATCGATTCAGCCTGACGCGCGACTTCATGACCATGCGCTCGGTCGGCGTGATGCAGGAGTTCACGCGCGAAGACAAGCTCAAAGCTCGTGCCGGGCGCTTCGAGCGTGAGGCAGAGGTCGCCGAGGCTGGGCGCAGCCTTGCGCTTGCCAACCTGCAGCGCGACACCGCCATGGCCTGGCTGGACCGTCTCTATCAGGAACGCGTGCGCGACGTACTGGTGTCCCAACGCGACGAAGCGCGCCTGCAGATCGACGCCGCCGATGCAGCCTACCGGGGTGGGCGCGGCACGCAAGCCGTTGTGTTCGCCGCTCGATCGGCGGTCGCCCAGATCGACGACCGCATCGAACAGGCCCAGCGCCAGATCGCCACGGCCCGTACGCAACTGGCGCGTTGGATAGGTTCCGCCGCAAACGATCCTCTCGGCCCGGCGCCGGGATTGGATGCGGTTCGCCTGAGCCCGCAGGACCTGGAGACCCAACTGGCCCATCACCCTGAAATCGCGGTGATGCAAAAGCAGGAAGAGGTCGCGCAGGCCGAAGCGGACCTCGCACGAGCCAACAAGAAAACCGATGTGAGCGTCGAGCTGATGTACAGCCAACGCGGGTCGGCCTACTCGAACATGGTCTCGCTCAATGTTTCGATCCCGCTGCAGTGGGACCAGAAGAACCGCCAGGACCGCGAGCTGTCGGCCAAGCTGGCCGGCGTCGAGCAGAAGCGCGCCGAACGTGAAGAGGCCACGCGAGCACACGTGGCCGAGGCACTGGCGATGCTGCAGGAATGGCGCAGCGACCGCGAGCGCCTGACCCGCTACGACAACTCGCTGCTGCCATTGGCCACCGAGCGCACGCGCGCCACGATCGCCGCCTACCGCGGCAACGCGGGCACCCTGACCGCGGTGCTGGAAGCACGCCGCGCCGAAATCGACACACGCATCGAGCGCCTGCGCCTGGAAATGGGCGCGGCGCGCCTGTGGGCACAACTGAACTACCTGGTGCCGGTCGGCCACGACACGGCCGCACCCCAGCCATGACCACCACCGAGAGATCTCCCATGAAAACCAAAAACCTCGTGATGGCCCTCGTCACTGCTGGCGTGCTGGGTGCCGCCGGCTACGGCCTCTACGCCCTGGGCATGCGCCACGGCGCCAGCATGCCGGCCATGCCTTCGACTGCCAGTGGGATGACATCGCCGCAAGCGGCGACCCCCGCTGTTGCCGCGCCCGCCAACGAGTCGGGCGAAGACGCTACCCGCCGGCACATCGCAGCCGGTCTCAAGGCCGGTGACGTCGATCCCGCCAATGGCAAGAAGATCCTGTACTACAACGACCCCATGGCGCCGGCGAACAAGTTCGACAAGCCGGGCAAGTCACCCTTCATGGACATGATGATGTCGCCGGTCTACGCCGACGGCGATGCGGACCGGGGCAACGTCACGGTGAGCTCGCGCATCCAGCAAAACCTGGGCGTGCGCACCGCCGAAGTGACCGAAGGCGCGCTGTCGCCTCAGGTGTCCGCAGTGGGCAGCATCGCGTTCAACGAGCGCGACCAGGCGATCGTGCAGGCGCGTGCCACCGGGTACGTCGAGCACCTGTACGTGCGCGCCACGCTGGATCCGGTCGCCAAGGGACAACCCTTGGTCAGCCTCTATGTTCCGGACTGGATCGCTGCCCAAGAAGAATTCCTGTCGGTGCGACGCATGAAAGGCACAGACCTGGGCGGGCTCGTGGACGGTGCGCGCCAGCGCATGCGCCAGATCGGCATGGATGACGGCCAGATCGCGCTGGTCGAGCGCAGCGGCAAGACCCAGCCGCGCATCACCCTGACCGCGCCTCTGGGCGGGGTCGTCGTCGAGCTGCTGGCGCGCGAAGGCATGACGGTGATGCCGGGCGCCACGCTGTTCCGCATCAATGGCTTGTCCACCGTGTGGGCCAACGCCGAGGTGCCCGAGAGCCAGGCCGCGCTGCTGCGCCCGGGCGCCAAGGTGCAGGCCAGAAGCCCGGCTGCGCCTGGCAGCACCTTCGACGGCAAGGTGCAGGCGATCCTGCCCGAGGTGAATCCGAGCACGCGCACGCTGAAGGCACGCCTGGAGCTCGCCAATCCAGGCAGTCGGCTGGTGCCGGGGATGTTCGTCACGATGAACTTCGTGGACATGCGCGTCGACAAGACGTTGCTCGTGCCCACCGAGGCGGTGATCCAGACGGGCAAACGCACGGTCGTGATCGTGGCTGAAGACAACGGACGCTTCCGCCCGGTGGATGTCGAGGCAGGCCTCGAGAGCGGCGGCCAGACCGAGATCAAGCGCGGCCTCTCGGCCGGCAAGCGGGTGGTCGTGTCGTCGCAATTCCTGATCGACTCGGAGGCCAGTCTCAAGGGCGTCGAGGCCCGCTTGAACAGCGAGCCGGTCACCGGCGTTGGCGCCGCGCCTGTTCCTTCGCCTTCGGCCCCGATGGCCGCCGGCGCGCCGCGGCATGTTGGTGAAGCCAAGGTCGTCGGTGTCGGCAAGGATGCATTGACACTGTCACACGGCGCCATTCCCACGCTGAAGTGGGGTCCGATGACGATGGACTTCAAGCTGCCGCCCGACGGCGCGGCGCGCAACGTTCAGGTCGGGGATCGCGTGAGCTTCGAGTTCTTCATGGGTGCGGACGATCTGCCGCAGCTCACTCGCGTCACGCCGATGGCGGCCGAGGCCAAGGCGATGGCACCCGCAACCACGCCGGGAAGCAAGCCATGATCGCCAAACTGATTCGCTGGTCCATCGCCAACCGCTTCCTCGTGCTGCTGGCCACCTTGATGCTCAGTGCGTGGGGCGTCTATTCGGTGCTGCGAACGCCGCTGGATGCGCTGCCCGATCTGTCGGACGTGCAGGTCATCATCCGCACCACCTATCCGGGCCAGGCGCCGCGCATCGTCGAGAACCAGGTCACGTACCCGTTGACGACGACGATGCTCTCCGTGCCGGGCGCGAAGGCGGTGCGCGGCTACTCGTTCTTTGGCGATTCCTTTGTCTACGTGCTGTTCGAAGATGGGACCGACCCATACTGGGCGCGTTCCCGGGTCCTCGAATACCTCAACCAGGTGCAGTCGCGGCTGCCCGCCCAGGCCAAGGCCTCGCTCGGTCCGGACGCTTCCGGCGTGGGCTGGATCTACGAGTACGCGCTGGTCGACCGCAGCGGCAAGATGGACATCTCGCAACTGCGCGCGCTTCAGGACTGGTTCCTCAAGTACGAGCTCAAGACTGTGCCTGACGTGGCCGAGGTTGCCTCCGTGGGCGGCATGGTGCGCCAGTACCAGATCGTGCTCGATCCGGACAAGCTCGCGGCCTACGGTATCCCCCACACCAAGGTCGTGGAGGCGATCCAGCGTGCGAACCAGGAGACCGGCGGTTCGGTGCTCGAGCTCGGAGAAGCCGAGTACATGGTGCGTGCCTCGGGGTACCTGCAGAACCTCGATGATTTTCGCAAGGTGCCGCTCATGACGACGGCCGCCGGCGTGTCGGTGCGCCTGGGCGACGTGGCCCGGGTGCAGATCGGTCCGGAAATGCGCCGTGGCATCGGCGAGCTCAACGGCGAAGGCGAGGCCGTCGGCGGTGTGATCGTGATGCGCTCGGGAAAGAACGCGCTGCAGACCATTGCCGCCGTCAAGGACAAGCTCAAGGGCCTGGCGTCCAGCCTGCCCCAAGGCGTGGAGATCGTGCCGGTGTACGACCGCTCCGGGCTGATCGAGCGCGCGGTCGAGAACCTCACGCACAAGCTGATCGAGGAATTCATCGTCGTTGCGGTGGTCTGCTTCATCTTCCTGTTCCACCTGCGCTCGGCGCTGGTTGCCATCATTTCTCTGCCTCTGGGCATCCTGGCGGCGTTCATCGTGATGCACTACCAGGGCGTCAACGCCAACATCATGTCGCTGGGCGGCATCGCGATCGCCATCGGCGCGATGGTCGACGCGGCGGTCGTGATGATCGAGAACGCCCACAAGCATCGGGAGCAATGGAGCCATGAACACCCCGACGAGGTGCTCGAGGGAGCGGCCCGATGGCGGGTCATCGGCGATTCGGCGGCCGAGGTGGGGTCGGCGCTGTTTTTCTCGCTGCTGATCATCACGCTGTCCTTCGTGCCTGTGTTCACGCTGGAAGCGCAGGAAGGACGCCTGTTCTCTCCGCTGGCGTTCACGAAGACCTACGCGATGGCGGCCGCGGCGGGCCTGTCGGTGACCTTGATCCCCGTGCTCATGGGCTACCTGATCCGTGGGCGCATCCCTGACGAGAAAAGCAATCCGCTCAATCGCCTGCTGATCGCGGTCTACCGGCCGCTGCTCGACATGGTGCTGCGTGCCCCGAAGCTTACGCTCGTGGTGGCGGTCGTGGTGCTGGCCACCAGCCTGTGGCCGTTGCAGCACATCGGCGGCGAGTTCATGCCACGGTTGGACGAAGGGGATCTGCTGTACATGCCCTCTGCACTGCCTGGACTGTCCGCAGGGAAAGCGGGCGAGCTGCTGCAGCAGACCGATCGCCTGATCAAGACGGTGCCGGAAGTTGCGAGCGTGTACGGCAAGGCGGGCCGCGCGGAGAGCGCGACCGACCCCGCGCCGCTGGAAATGTTCGAGACGACGATCCAGTTCAAGCCGCGCGACCAGTGGCGCGCCGGCATGACGACCGACAAGCTGGTCGAGGAACTCGACCGCATTGTCAAGGTGCCGGGCTTGTCCAACATCTGGGTGCCGCCGATCCGCAATCGCATCGACATGCTGGCCACGGGCATCAAGAGCCCGGTGGGTGTCAAGGTGGCAGGCACGGACCTGGCGACCATCGATCGCATCACCGGAGAGATCGAACGCACGCTCAAGGACGTGCCCGGCGTCAGCAGCGCCTTGGCCGAGCGGCTCACGGGTGGGCGCTATGTGGATGTGAACATCCGGCGCGACGATGCGGCGCGCTACGGGTTGAACATCGCCGACGTGCAGTCGGTGGTCTCGTCCGCCGTGGGCGGCGAGAACATTGGCGAGACGGTGGAAGGCTTGCAGCGCTTCCCGATCAACCTTCGGTACCCGCGCGAGATGCGCGATTCACTGGAGAAGCTGCGCACGCTGCCTGTGGTGACCGAGCGCGGCCAACGCCTGGTGCTCTCCGATGTGGCCGACATCCGGGTTGCCGATGGGCCACCGATGCTGCGCAGCGAGAACGCGAGGCTGTCGGGTTGGGTGTACGTCGACATCCGTGATCGGGACCTTCGCTCAGCGGTGCAGGACATGCAGCAGGCCGTCGCCAAGCAGGTGAAGCTACCGCCGGGCTACTCGATCTCCTGGTCGGGCCAGTTCGAATTCCTGGAGCGGGCCACCGCCAAGCTCAAGGTGGTCGTGCCGTTCACGCTGCTCATCATCTTCGTGCTGTTGTACCTGACGTTCGGCGCGTTTGGTGAAGCGCTCCTGATCATGGCCGCGCTCCCGTTTGCGCTGGTGGGCGGCATCTGGCTGCTGTACCTGCTGAGCTACAACTTGTCGATCGCGGGTGCGGTGGGCTTCATCGCGCTGGCCGGCGTGTCCGCCGAATTCGGCGTGATCATGCTGCTCTACCTCAAGAACGCCTGGCAGGAGCGCGCCAACCAGGGCAAGACCAGCGAGGCCGATCTGCTGGATGCGATTCGCGAAGGTGCCGTGTTGCGTGTGCGGCCTAAGGCGATGACGGTGGCCGTCATCCTGGCCGGTCTGCTGCCGATCATGTGGGGCACGGGAACGGGCTCCGAAGTGATGCAGCGCATCGCCGCGCCGATGGTGGGCGGGATGGTCACTGCACCGTTGCTGTCGATGTTCGTCATTCCCGCGGCCTACCTGTTGATGCGTCGGCCGCGCGGGCGCAGAGCATCGAAGTGGACGTTCTGGAGGAGTCGTCGTGCGCCCAATTGAACACTCCGGCGGCTGCCGCGCATGGGGTGCGGTGGTGCTTTGCCTGTGCCTGTCATTGCTGCTCGATACAGCAGCGCGGGCAGCCGTTTCCGTCCAGGAGATCCAGCACGCCGGCCCGGTGATGACCGCATCGACGGCCTCGCGCCCGATGCCCACCAGCGCCGAGGATTGCCAGACCTGCGCGGCTTGTGCCATCGCTCCGGCGCCGGCGGCCCACTCATTCACTGGCGAGGGCGAATCGCGAGAACAGGCTCCGTTGGCTTGGCTCGCGCACGCGACAGTGGCGCCGGCGCCAACCTGGTTTTTTGATGCTGGAGACGAGCGATTGCGATGGCCTGTGCGCATCGCGTTCTGCCGGTGGCTGGATTGATCCGATGAGGTTCCTCTCGAACTGTCAGATCAGACCAACCTTAGGAGAACATCATGAAGAAACTGCTCATTTCCCTCACCGCTACCCTAGCGCTGGGCGCTGTCTGGCCCGCGTTTGCCGGCCCCGACTTCCAGGTCATCGAGAAAGCACGCGCGGACAGGCAAGCGGCCGTGGCGGCGCAAGCGGCCACCACCAGAGTCGACAGCGCCACCGGCCAGCGAGTGACCTGCCCGCCCGAACCTCTGGTGCTGCCGCTGGACCACGGCCCGCGGGCTCTAACGACGCCCGGAGAAAACCGGATGCGCAGGGCGCGCTACGAGGCCCAGGTGAAGGCATGCACGAACCCCGCGCTGTGAATGCCTGTGCGTACTTCGGCGCGTGACTTTTAGAGGTGGTCATCGCAGGTGATCGCTCTCATCCCAGGGCCTGCCGGAAGGCGGGCCCATTTTTAAGCTCAGAAAAGGAAACTCGTCATGAACCTCGTCTCAATCGCAACGCTGATCGCTGCCTTGTCTTTCTCCGCCGCCACGTTCGCCCAGTCCGGCGACATGGGCGGCATGAAGATGGGGGACAAGGGCACGCAGAACTGCATGGATATGAAGGGAATGAAGGGCATGGACATGAAGGACATGGATGCCAAGAAATGCCAGGACATGATGAAAGGCATGGAAGCAAAAGGCTCTTCCAAGTCCTCCACCCCCGCCAAGTCCACGGCCCACGAGGCCGATGCCGTGGTGAAGGAATTCGATGCGCCCCAGGGCAAGGTCACTCTGGCTCACGGCCCAGTCAAAAGCCTCGGGTGGCCTGCGATGACCATGGCATTCGGCGTCACGGATAAGGCACTATTCGACAAACTCGCCGTGGGCGCAAAAGTCCACGTCGGGTTCAAGAAAGAGGGTGACGACTACGTCGTGACCTCAGTCAAATAACGCTCCGAAGACGATGTGACCGTGCTAATGACATCACGTCTCAGCGCGCGCCTTCTCAGCGGCCTTGCCCGGCCTTCATGACTTCGCTCGCGGCTCGCTGAATCGAAGCGGGGTCCAGTCTCGGCTGCAGCCGCTCGCATGCTGCAAGTCCATCCACGATCGAGGCTCGCAACGTCTCGTCGATGGTGTCCTTGGACGCCTGCTGCAACAGCGCCCTGGCCGCGGTGTGCACGATGCTGACGTCCGCATCGTCTCCTTCGATGCCAGTCTCATCGCACGCAGAGATCACCCCATAGAGAATTCCACCGGCTTGCTGCACGAGTTCCTGAGCGTCTTCACCAATGAGCGCATGGATGCCGGCCTTGACGCTGTCGGCCCGCCAGGCTCTGCGAATTTCGGCTTTTTGAAACGGATCCAATCCGATAACCGGCTTGCGCCGGGTTCGTTTTCGCACTGTCTGTACCTTTCGATTGATGATTTTCCCGACGGGCACCCATCACAATCTCCTCCATGATGGACAGCGAGATATTGCCCGACGAAGAGTTGGGCGCGAGGGCCGCTGAATGGCGCAAACGGGCACTTCGGGGCGATCTGCACGCCCGGGGCGTGGCGCACCAACTTGAAGCGGAACTGCGCCGACGAAGCGGCGCAGCTTTTCCGGACTACGACACCCTGGACCTGAGGGCGCTCGAGCATCGACAGCAGAGCCGATCCATGGACAACTGGAAAGCGATGGGGCTGTTCGCGCTTGGAATCACCGGCCTCATGCTCCTGATTGGCATCGCGGTGTTTTTCTTCGTGCCCATCTTCCGATAGGGCATCCGCGGTTCGCGCCAGGTTGACCGTGAGGCACACGCCGGCGTGCTGCTCCTTGCAGGTCCGGCACCGCCCGCAGGCCACATTGAATGGAACTGAGACCAGGTCGCCCCTCTTCAACGTCTCGACATCGCGCCCGATTTCCAACACCTCGCCGATGATCTCATGGCCCAGGATGAGGCCTTCGGGAGCCATGGTCCGCCCGCGGACCATGTGCTTGCAACTGGATGCCGGGAATTTCAAGGCGTCCCGTTTGTCAACAGCCATTGGCTGAAGGATTGCACGTCCTTTCGCATTGCGGAAATCGGACGGACGATTAGCGAATAGTTGTGCGGCGCGCCGACGGAAATCTCGCTTGCCAGAACGAGCCTTCCGTCAGCAAGCTCAGCCTGCACGAGCGGCTCGTGAACAAGCGCGAACCCCCCTCCTGCCACACACATCTGAATGGCCACGTACATCATCGAGGTGCTCATGCGCGCAGGCGCGACTCTTGCCGCGTGCCTTGCACTCAAGCACCAGCTTGCCCATGTCGGCTCCGGCCAACCCCGGTCCTTGGGTATGAAATTGATCAAAGGCGCCTCGCCAATGCTGCGAGGATCAAGGCTGCCCACACCTAGCGCGATGAGCAACGTGGGCGCGGCCACAACGATGTAGCGGCCGCCAACGAGTGGATAGCCCACCTCGGAGATACCAGTTCGCGAATAGTAGATCGCCATGTCGGCGCGGCCGGACAGCGGGTCCGCCATTGCCGGCTCTGCACGCACGACGATTTGGCATTCCGGTCGCTGCCCCGCGTATTCAACAACCAACGGCGCCAACCATTGGACCGCCAGCGAAAACTGGCAGCGCACAACGATCTGCGGGACTTCGCGCTGTCGGCGCACCTGCGGCCCGAGCGTCGTGACTTCGTCCAGAAGTGTCTGGATCCGCGGCCCCATTTCCTTTCCTGCTTCGGTGAGATCTACACCGTTGGGACGCCGCTCGAACAACGGCCGACCCGCCCATGCTTCGAGCAGACGAACCTGGTGCGCAATGGCCGCAGGGGTCAGCGAGAGTTCCTCGGCGGCCGCCGTAAAGCCGCGATGCCGGTATGCGCTTTCGAAGGCGGTGAGCGCCCCCATAGGGGGAAGGCCGGTGCGTTTAGACATCAGAAAATTATGCCTTGATAGGTAAAAAGATTCGGTTGTGCGCAAAGAAATCTCAGTGGGATCATTGCCTATTCATTCAGCAAGAGTCATAAAGTCATGTCACGTATAAATGCGATCGATGGTGCCAGGAGCGCGCTCCGGAACGGGCGCTACGAGGCGGTGCTCACGCAACGCGTCGCGATTCAGACGGTCAGTCAGGATCCGCAGAAGCAATCGCAGTTGCATGCGTATCTGGCACAGCTGTGCGCGGATTTGGAGCCGCTGGGATTCAAGTGCGAGGTCCATCCGAATCCGAATCCCGCAGGTGGGCCTATCCTGGTCGCCTCGCGCCATGAGGCTGATAACCTCAAGACACTGCTCTGCTACGGACACGCCGATGTCGTCGTGGGCATGGATGACCAGTGGACCAACGGACGAAGCCCCTGGAGGCTGGCCCGCGAGGGTGATCGGTTATATGGCAGAGGCACCGCAGACAACAAGGGGCAGCACACGCTGGTGCTACTCGCGCTGGAAGAAGTCATGCGCGCAAGGGGGCAGCGGCTGGGCTACAACGTCAAGCTGTTGATCGACACCTGCGAAGAAACAGGCTCGATCGGGCTTCGTGAATTCTGCGAGGAGCATCGCGACATGCTCAAAGCGGATTTCCTGATCGCGTCCGATGGTCCCCGCATCTCAGTCGATCAACCCACGTTTTATCTCGGGACGCGCGGCGTCTACAGCTTCGACTTGGAATGCAACCTTCGCGAGGGTGGTCTGCACCCGGGCAACTGGGGCGGGATCATCGCCAATCCCGCAGTTTTGCTGTCGCATGCGATCGCGGCGTTGATTGAGGTCAACGGACGGGTCGCTGCCCGCGGTGTTCTTCCCCATAACGTTCCCGCCTCGGTCGGGGCAGCGCTGCGCGACTGCCGGATCGAACCCGGTCCCGGCGCCCCCGCCGTTGACCGGAATTGGGGGGAGCCCGGGCTCTCGCCCGAAGAACGGCTGTTTGGCTGGGCGGCACTGGAAGTCCTGGCCATGGGAGCAGGCAATCCCGAAAAGGCGGTGAATGCGATTCCCGGCAAGGCCGTTGCCCGATGCCAGATCCGGTACACAGTGGACTGCGACCACCACGGATTCCTCGGCGCAATCCAAGCGCGCTTGGCGGCGGTGGGTTTGACTCAGGTCCGAGCCCGTCACACACCAGAGCGAGGGGCGTTTCCGGCAACCCGTCTTGATCCGGCGCATCCCTTCGCAGTCTGGGCCGGTGCGTCAGTCCAGGAGACGCTCGGGATCAAGCCGTCGATCATGCCAAATGCCGGCGGCACGTTGCCGAACGACTGCTTCGCCGTGGTGCTGGGATTGCCCACGCTGTGGGTCTCCCATTCATATCCGGGCTGCTGCCAACATGCCCCCGACGAGCATGTCCTGTTGCCGTTGATCGACGACGGGCTTGCCATGATGGCGGGCCTTTTCTGGGACCTCAGCGAGTACGCCAGCGTCTCCAGAACAACAACCTGAACGGCACTGCCGCAGTCGTCCTTCCTCCATCACCCAATCGAGACATAGGTCATGAAAAAATCGACGGGAACAGCGCGGCTCATCATCGCCGCGTCAATCGGAAATGCCCTTGAATGGTTCGACCTGGTCATGTTCGGCTTTCTCGCGCCGGTTATCTCGAAGATGTTCTTTCCGAAAGAAAATGAGATCACCGGCCTGTTGTTGACTTTTGTTACCTTCGGACTGGCCTACGTTGCCCGCCCGTTCGGCGCCATCTGGCTTGGCGCCGTCGCGGACCGCCATGGCCGCAAGCGGGCCCTCACCATCACCATCGGCCTGATGAGCATCGGAACCCTGCTCGTCGTGATCACGCCGACTTATGCTCAGGCCGGCATCCTAGGATCAGTCGTTCTGGTTGTTGCACGCCTGGTGCAGGGATTGTCGGCCGGAGGCGAATTCGGTGCGGCAACTGCACTGCTGGTGGAACACATGCCTGCGCGCAAGGGCTTCATGGGCAGTTGGCAGTCTGCGAGCCAAGGCCTCAGCACGGTACTGGCATCCGCCTTTGGCGTGCTGGTTGTGTATCTTTCTACGACACCTGCAATGGCCGAATGGGCTTGGCGCCTGCCTTTCATCTTCGGCCTCCTGATCGTGCCGGTCGGCATCTACATCCGGCGCCACCTGCCGCACGATGCAGTCGCGACCAACGGGGCGAGCGCACCGAGCTTGGCACTGCCGCTACTGAACATCGTACGGGAGCAAAAGAGCTCCATCCTCTACGCCATCGCCCTGATGATCGGCACGAGCAGCGCCAACTATGTGCTGATCTACATGCCATCCTACGTCAGCTCCGTTTTGCACACCTCGGCGACGTCCAGTTACTGGTCCACGCTGGGCGGCGGCTTGCTGCTGATGGTGTTGCCACCGTTCGTTGGGCTGCTGTCAGACCGGTATGGCCGCTTCATGGTGATGATTCCAGGCGCGTTGGTCCTTTGCCTGAGCGGCGCACCGCTGTTCTTTGCGCTCGAAGCCCATCCGACCTCAACCATGCTGGTCGTGACCTTGATCTGGATTGCCTTCTGGAAAGCCGCATACTTCGGTGGACTCCCGGCGATGCTCGCCGAACTGTTCCCAGCCGACGTGCGAGCCTCCGGACTGAACATCTCGTACAGCATTGGCGTGCCGATATTTGGTGGCCTTGCACCCGTCTTTCTGACCATGCTGATCGCCCACAAGGTTCCGGCCGCGCCGGGCCTGTATGTCAGCATCATGGCCGGGATCAGCGTGATCTCGATGATCCTACTGCGCAGGCGCGGTGGTCAGTCGATCAGTAAGCGCGGTCTCGAAGCCCCGTTGACGGCGGCACCCTGAGCATCCGAGGATGTGTCCACACTATGCAACTTACACGGACACATGAACACTGACTGGATGGATTTGATGGGCCGGTGACGGCGGCACAGGCGCTGGCCTTACTTTCCGCAGGTCGCTACTGTCCTGAGTTAGAAGTTCGCAAGCAAAGTCTCTCGATGCTTGTTGCGAGGATGTCGTCGGCAGACTTGGCCCAGTGGAAAGGCTTTGGATTGGCGTTGTTGAGCAGGAGGTACTGCTTGATCGCCTGCTCGAGTTGACGGGTCGAGCGATGGGTGCCGCGGCGGATGTACTTCTCGGCGAGCGTGGCAAACCATCGCTCCACCTGATTGAGCCACGACGCAGAAGTGGGCGTGAAGTGCACATGGAATCGCGGATGGCGAGCGAACCAGTTCCTGATCGTGGGCGTCTTGTGCGTGCCGTAGTTGTCCATCACGAGGTGCACGTCCAGTGCGCTGGGCACGTTGGCCTCCACGGTTCGCAGGAACTGCAGGAACTCGCTGCTGCGGTGGCGGCGGTGGACTTCGCCGATCACCTCCCCGGTGGCGATGTCCAGCGCCGCGAACAAGGTCGTAGTGCCATGGCGCATGTAGTCGTGCATTCTGCGCTCAGGAATTCCGGGGGCCATCGGCAGTACGGGCTGGGTGCGGTCCAACGCCGGGATCTGGCTCTTCTCGTCCACGCACAGCACCATGGCTTTGAGCGGCGGGTCCAGGTACAGGCCCACGATGTCGCGCACCTTCTCCACGAACAGCGGGTCGCTGGAGAGCTTGAACGTCTCTTGGCGATGTGGCTGCAAACCGAAGGCGCGCCAGATGCGCGTGACGGCCGTTTGCGACAAGTCCATCTCGCGCGCCATGGTGCGCGTGCTCCAGTGCGTGGCCCCTTCGGGAATCGACTCCAGCGTGCGGGCAATCACCGTATCGACACGCGCGTCGTCGATGCTGCGCGGTGCGCCCGGTCGGGGCGCATCGAGTAGGCCGTCCAAGCGCAGTTCGACAAAGCGCGCCCTCCACTTGGACACCGTCTGGGGTGTGACACGCTGGCGAACGGCGACCGCCTTGTTGTCCTGCCCATCGGCGCAGCCCAGCACGATGCGCGCTCGCAATGCGAGAGCCTGTGCAGTCTTGCGCCGCAGGGTCAAGGCCGTGAGTTGTTCGCGCTCCACATCACTGAGCACCAGTTCGCTCTTGGGTCTGCCTCTCATCGCCACCTCGTCGTGTTCGAACAGTACACGACTGACCGTAGCGGGAGAAATTAGTTCAACGAACTTCTAACTCACGACACTAGGATGGGTAACTGATCGACGTTCGTCGATTCTTCGTGACAGGCAATTCCGAGCGCTTCTCGATTTCACAGGAAGCAGCCGGCTGTACTCCCCTCTGACCGCCGCATAGCACTCGCACGCGCGTGTCTCCAAGCCCTTGCGGTCGAGCACTTCGATGCGGCCGCGTGCATAGCGGATCAGGCCAGCTTCCTGCAACTTGAGGGCGCTCTCGGTCACGCCCTCGCGACGCACGCCGAGCATGCCGGCGATCAGTTCGTGCGTCATCACGAGCTGGTTGCTCTGCAGTCGGTCCAGGTGCAGCAGCAGCCAACGGCATAACTGCTGGGCCAGCAAATGGTGCCGGTTGCACGCCGCCGTTTGTGCTGCTTGTGTCATCAACGCCTGGGTATAGCGAAGCATCAGGTGCAGCACTGGGCCACTGCGGTTGAGTTCGTCCTTCACCGCCTGGGCTTGCAGCCGGAAGCCGTGGCCGGCACTGTGCACCACCGCACGGCCAGATGTGGATTCGCTGCCCATCACGAGCGAGACGCCGACCATGCCTTCGTTGCCGACGACAGCGAACTCGGACGATACGCGGCTTCCCATTGCGCACAGCAGCGAGACGACTGCGGTGGCCGGAAAATACGCGTAGCTCTGAATCCTTCCCGGCTCGTACAACACTTGGCCCAGCGGCATCTCAACCCGTTCAAGCAGTGGGAGCCAGCGCCGCAAGTCGGCGTCCGTCAACGCAGCGAGCAAGCGATTCTTCTTGGCGTCGGAGGAGGCTGACATCGAACAGGACCTTGCGTCACAGGTTACTACGGTGGCGATCTCCACCGAGCTAGTTTTCAACCATAGACCGGGAAAAACAGCTTGTATGTTCGGCAGCACACAGACGGTCGAAACCGCATCCCGATTGCACGGAGATTGGTGGCGCCGCCTCCCTGATGCGAGAGCTGCCGCTCAGCACGCTATCGACGGTGACCTTCGAATCGGGCAATCAAATCTGCCGCGCCAGCGCTTCGTTCGCCACGATCTCCCAGTGACCAGGCGCAATTTCCGCGGGCCTTTAGACGGCTGCGTTGGGCATCGGGAAGGCGATGGGCTGTTCGCGCTCGGAATCGCAGGTCTCATTCTCCTGATTGGTCTCGTGGTTCTTTTCTTCGCGCCCATCTTCCGATAGGGCATCCGCGGTTCGATCAGGGTCGTGCGCATGTCCTGTTGCGGCGTCTAGCGTTTGGGGACCATCACACGGTTGGCAGAAGACTCGATGGAGCGAACACGGATCGCGATGTCGCGCAGTTCCTGCGCAAGGGTGAAGGGCCGCGGTGCGCTTGCATCCTTGGCGGCTCTCATTCGGGCGATCTCGCGAGGGTGCCGAGATGTTCGCGGACTGAGCCGAAGCAGCAAGGCGCTGACGGCGTCCGAGGTGTCGTCGACGGCCGTGCGCAGCGCGGTGACCGCGTCGAGGATTTCCGCATCCCGCGTCGTCATGACGTCCTCAACCGAGAGGGAGTTGTCGAATGTGAGCGCCGAAAAATCTTCTTTCATTAACTTTCTTGTATCAACTCGGGCGCTTCAAGCGCCGTGTCGGCCGACCGATGCGGACAGACCGCTCATGTCAAGAGCCTCATCAAAAATACGGTGAGAGCAACCCGGTCAGATCATCTGCACGAACTCGGATCGAAGGCCAATTGTCAGACGAGGAATCGCCCTGCCCACGTTCTTCGACCCAGTGTGATCCTGGACCATAGACCGCGTTCTGGACCTCGCAGATGATCTTGGCCTGCCTGCGCGCTGACGCTGTTGCTGCGACCCACATGCCGCAATCGAAATGCTCATCGTCTTCATGGTGGACGATGTCTTCGCGCCAGAAGAGGCGGATTTTCTTCTCGGCGCGAGTGGCGTGCCTGTCGGTGTCGGCAGCCTTCGTGGTGGGTTCATCGCGCATGGGCGCGCTGCCTGTTTGCATTGAAGCAAAGTCGGCAGTGCGCGACAAAAAATCCTTCTGAAACCTTGAACTGCAAGTCATGCCAGAAACGTTCTTTCGCCCGTTTCGAACCATGGCAACTCAGATGTAGTGACCGGCGCTGTGGCCTGCGATGCCGTTCTCTTTCTGGTCGGCATCATGAATGCCGTGGCCTCGTCTGCGCGACCGGTGCATCCAGGCTGCTGCCGGTGACCACCCAGTAGATGAAGATCAGCACCGCGCCGGCCGTGCCGAACACCGACAGGCCCATGTAGCTGCCGCCGATGGCGAGCGCGTCGGCCGGCGCGGCCGCGATGCAGACCATGCTCGCGGCGCTCATGCCCACGTAGTGCATGGTGCAGACCGCCACGCCCATCACCGCCGCGGCGGCGACCTGGTGGCTCAGCTTGCGCAGGTTGAACGCCAGCCACAGGGCCGCGGCGGCCGCGGTGATGGCGATCCCCACCGACAGCGCGACGACGCCGAGGTCGAACTCCATCGAGGCGCGCATGCTCATCGCGAACATGCCCATGTAGTGCATCACGCAGACGCCGAGCCCGGCCAGCAGGCTGCCGGCCAGCCAGCCAGCCTTGCTGAACTTGCGCCGGCCGCCGGCCAGGTAGAGGGCGATGCCGGAGATCAGGATGGCCGCCACCAGCGACACGACCGTCAGCGGCATGTTGTACGAAATGCCTACTGGCAGCCTATAGGCCAGCATGCCGATGAAGTGCATCGACCAGATGCCGATGCCGCCCAGCGCCACCGCGGCGCAGGCCACGACGGCGAGGTTGGGCTTGCCGTCCGCACCGACCATGCGCCCTGCGCAGATCAGTGCCACCAGCGAACCCGCAAAGGAAATGAGGAACGAAAGCGCCACCAGCCCCAGGGAGTACTCGGGCGATAGCAACTGGCCAACGACGAGGGGAGTCATGCGGTTTTTCCTTTCAATGAAGTCGCCCCTGCAGTCCTGAAACACCAAATGGGAACAGCACCTTGCGAGGCATCCCTGCAAGTCTGTAATCATTGTTATAAAAAGTAAATAGTCAACCCTGCAATATTCATCCTGACGCCCATGCGTTCCGCAAGGCGCCTCGATGGATCTGGAACACCGGTGCGAGTTGCGCCGGAGCGAATTGCATGAGCGACGTGAGCAGGCGCAACAAAAGTCCCTTGAGGGGGCACGAGAGGCCTGCTGTTCGTTCCCGTCCGACGGACTAATCTCTTGCGGTGCGCTTACAGGCACGGTGTGCAGCACAGCAGCGGTGCTGCCCAACTTCAAGACATACAAAAACGTAGATCGTGAATGCCTGCCATACAACCAGGTTTACGCCTCGCGTGGTTGCGAGCTGTGGAGCGGGGCCGCGATGCTGGCGATGGTGCGTACCGAATAAATCATCCCCGTCTTGCTGGCGCGGGTGCTGAGGGCGGTAGCCACACGCTGGTCCTTCGTGAGCAGATATCGGTCGGCACGTCCTGCTTCCCTATCAGATTGACTACTTCGCGCTCGAACTTTCGAACGCATTGCTCTCCCCCTCCCATCCGACAACGTACAAAGGATTTCGTGATAGCAGCAACAGCCTAACTGTCAACAAGTTCACTAGGTGGCCCTAGGAATTCGGCAGCGACACTCCGGACATGACGTCCGAAGTGAACGGACACAACACCCCCTTCAAAAGTATCTGCGTCCGAGCCACGATCCCCGCTGTTGCAGTGAACGCAATATCTAGCTTCACCAATACCAACTCAATCACGAAATGATTCGCCATGAAAGACCAAGCTAGTACGGCTATCGGCCAACCGAGCCGCAGAGGACTTATCGTTACTTCCGGAGTCATTGGTGTCTCAACGGTGTTGGCTTCCGCATCGGCGCAAGCCCAACTCGCTGAAGGGAAAACTCCTGCCACCGAGGTGGTTTTGGAATTTCTGAATAACACCGCTCCAGACAAGATTGAAGCTGCTGCGGCGCGACTTGTTGCCGAGGACGCAACCTACATCTCTCTCAACTTCGACAACCCGGAGCTGAAGAAGATCCTTCCGTGGACAGGCACTCAGAAGGGACGAAACGCCTACACCAGCACCTTCATCGGTGTTGCAAGCTACTGGACCATCGAAGACTTCAAGATCTTCGATGTTTTCGGTGCAGGTGAGAACGTAGCCGTTTTCGGCTCGTTTACCTATCGCTCCAAGACTCGCGGGAAGTTGTTTCGCTCGCCTCTCTCCATCCACGCAAAAGTGAAGGACGGGAAGATCGTTTACTTCATGTTCATGGAGGATACGTTCGCATCTGGGCGTTCATTCAGTTCCGGTGGGAAGTGGAAGATCAAGACAGATCCCAAGGGTCTCGAGTATCAAGTCTGACTTGAAGGATACCCAAAACGATCAGCAAGCTTCGCGTCGGTCGCTCAGCGGCAAGCGGGATAAAAGAGGCACTACTGCACCTCCGTCATATCAAGGCATGGGCGGGTTCTCTATTCTTTTCTTTCCGTGCGGTCCAGATCTAGGGAAGGTCTGATCAAGAGCACGTTCCTTGCATGAAGGACTGAACTCTGCAAAGGAGCACGAGCGATGAGCCAGATCAGTTTTGCGGATGCGGAGCAAGCGGGCAAGAGGAAGAAGACGAGGCGCGAAGTCTTCCTTTCCGAGATGGAGCTGGTGGTTCTCTCGCAAGGGTGCTCGCCTGACAACGCGGCGTGTGAAGGCTTCTTCGGACGGCTGAACGGAACTGTTCTACCCTCGGGACGGGAAACCCACAATCATTGGGCAGTTCATTCAGGTAGTTGATTCCTACATCCGCTGGTACAACGAGAAACAGATCAAGATCTCCCTTGGCTCTCTCAGCCCCCTCGAATACCGAAAGAGTCTCGGACTCGCGAGATAAAACAAGTCCAAGTTTTTATCCGCATCCCCGCAGTAGCCGGCCATTGGAGTATGCACGGCACTGGGCTCGGGACCTTGCTTCGTAGCAGGTCGCGCCCAAAATCGCTCGCGTGCCGCGTGAGTTCTCAGGTTCTGCTTGCCAACCTGTACTCGACCATCTCGACGAAGGCCATCGCCGGCGGTGAAAGGGACTGCCGGTCGCGCATCGCAAGCAGCAGGTGCCGCTCAGTGCGTATGCCCGTGAGGCGAAGGGCGCTCAGCCCCATCGACTTCAGATGCGGTGCCGCGCCCGCGCGCGGCAGGATTGCGACGCCCAGGCCGGTCGCCACCACGCGGCACATCGCGTCGAAGCTGCGCACCTGTATACGGATTCGCAGCGTGCGACCCGCCGCGTCAGCGTCCGACGCGATGTGGCGCATCAACGATGTCGATCGGGCCAGGCCGATGATGTCGAGCGCCAGCACGTCCTTCAGCGCCACCGACGCTTCGCGGCAGAACGGGTGTCCGACGGGCAGCAGCAGGACCAGTTCGTCGACATCGCACACGAGGGTCTGCAAGCTTTCGGCCGGCGTGTTGGCGCCGATCACCGCCAGCTCGGTGACGCCTCTAGCCACCGCGCGGACCGCGTCCTCGCTGAGCGCATCCTCGAGGTCGATCATCACCGCCGGGTGCGCGGATGCATACGCTGCCAGGATTTGCGGCAAGAAGCCGCCGAAGGCCGAAGTGTTCGCCCAGAGCCGGAGGTGCCCGCCGGCGCCGCGCTGGAAGTCGTCCATCGCCATGGCGAGCTGCTCGACGCCCGCTGCAACGCTGATCGCGTGGTGCAGGAGTGTCCGGCCGGCGGCGGTGGGCACGACGCCGCGCTTGCTCCGCTGCAGCAGCACTGCGCCGACGTGCGCCTCGAGCTCGGCGATGCGCTTGCTGGCCGCGGCCAGACTGATGCCGAACCGCTCGGCGCCGGCCGTCAAGCTGCCCCCTTCGACCGCCGCGACAAACAACCGCAGCGAGGCCAAGTCGAAGCGGTTCAGGTTGATGGCACCGGACATCCGGAGATGATCAACCAAAGGTTGAGGTTGAGTCAACCAGATCCGAAGCCATTTCCCGGTGGGTCGCCAAAACTGGCGATATAGCTGGGGACGAACACACCGGCAGCAGTCCGACTCGATTCACGGAGACAACGCATGAATTCCATTCCGGTGCCAGACGCCAGCGCCAAAGTCGCCTGGTACAGCGGCCTCAACTCCAAGCATTGGCGGATCCTGACGGCCAGCTTCCTCGGCTGGGTGTTCGACGGTTACGAGTCGTATGCCCTCTTCATCGTCATGCCGTTCGTGCTGAACTCGATGTTGACGCTCGACATGCTGGGCAACCGCGCGTTATGGGGCGGCGTTGCCATCAGCGTCACGCTGCTTGGCTGGGGCCTCGGCGGCTTGGTTGGCGGGGTGCTGGCCGACTACGTGGGTCGCAAGCGGATGATGATCCTCTCGGTCTTCTTCTACGCGATCTTCACGGGTCTCACGGCGTTCGCGACCAACTTCTGGGTCTTCTGCTTCCTGCGCTTCATCACCGGGATCGCCATGGGTAGCGAGTGGAGTACCGGCGTCGCGCTGCTCGCGGAAACATGGCCGAACCGGGCACGACCCAAGGGCGCGGGCTTCCTGCAGTCGGGTTTCGGCTTCGGCACGCTCATCGCCGCCTTGGTGTGGCTCGTGCTAAGTCAGACGCAACCGCTGGGCCAGGACACTTGGCGCCTGGTGTTCGTCGTCGGCACGCTCCCGGCCTTCTTCTGCCTGTACATCCGGCGCGCGGTCGGCGAATCAGAGAAGTGGCTCGAGGCGGTGCGCAAGCAACGCTGGGCCGCGACGGAGAAAACAAGCGGTGCCACCGCGGCGAGCGGCAAGCGCCCGTTCACGCTGAGCGAGATCTTCCGCGAACCGGAGAGCCGCAGGCGAACGCTGCTTGCCTTCCTGCTCTCTTTGACGACAACGGTCGGCTGGTGGGCGATCTCGAGCTGGTTGCCGGAGTACGCGGCGCAGATGGCGAAGGCGTCCGGCATCGCCAACCCGGGCCAATGGGCCTTGCGCGCCGCGCTGCTCTACACGGGGGGCGCCGTTGTCGCCTACCTGCTGTCGGGGTTCCTCGCCGACGCGCTCGGCAGGCGCGTGTACCTCTTCCTGACTTACCTCGGCGCGCTGATCACGACCGCGTTGACCTATCTGTGGACAAGCACGCCCGATGGGCTGCTGCTGGCAGCCTTCGTCAACGGCTTCTTCACGCTCGGCTGCGCTTACTCCTGGATGGCGATCTATCCGGTCGAGCTATTCACGTCAAGCGTGCGAGCGACCGCGGCGGCCTTCATCTTCAACGCCGCGCGAATGATCGCCTGGGTCTTCCCGATCCTGGCCGGCACGATGATCCATACGTTCGGAAGCATTCCGCGCGCCGCGATGACGCTGTCCACGATCTACGTGATCGGGCTGATCGTGCCCTGGTTCATGCCCGAGACGCGCGGCAAGGAATTGCCCGAGTGATTGCGTGCAGCAACGCCAGCCTCATCCAACCTCATCCACCAACGAGATCGACATGAATCGAATCTACCGGATCGGACAGATCGTCCCCAGCTCCAACACAACCATGGAGACTGAGATCCCGGCCATGCTACGCGGTCGCGAGGCGCTCGAACCCGAGTGGTTCACGTTCCACTCGAGCCGCATGCGCATGATGAACGTCACCAAGGAAGAGCTCGCGAAGATGGATGGTGACTCGGACCGCTGCGCGATCGAGCTGTCAGATGCGCGCGTCGATGTGCTCGGCTACGCCTGCCTCGTAGCGATCATGAGCATGGGCAAGGGCTACCACCGTGTCTCGGAGCAGCGCCTACACCAGCGCACCGTCGACAACGGCGGCCCGGCGCCGGTGGTGACGAGCGCCGGCGCGCTCGTCGACGGCCTGAAGGTGATCGGTGCGAAGAAGGTGTCGATCATCGCGCCATACATGAAGCCTCTGACCAAGCTCGTGATCGACTACATTGAAGCCGAGGGCATCGAGGTCGTCGACAGCATCTCGCTCGAGATTCACGACAACTTGGCGGTCGGTGCCCTCGATCCGCGCGCGCCAGCGGACCTGTGGCACAAGCTCAATGTCGCCAACGTCGACGCGATCGTCGCTTCGGCCTGCGTTCAGATGCCGTCGCTAGCATCGATCCCCCTCATCGAGGCCGCGAGCGGGGTGCCGGTGGTGTCGAGTGCCATCTGCACCACCTTCCAGATGCTGTCCAAGCTCGGGCTGAAGACGGTCGCGCCACAGGCCGGCGCGCTGCTCTCGGGCCGCTACAGCCAGCCGATCGAGCTTGCCGCCTGACGCACGGTACCCGCTATGCTGATGCAAACCAAGTCCGTGACCGAGGCCGCGCTCAACGACTTCCACGTCTACGAGCCCAGGCTTGGACACGGGCTGCCGCACGACCCGTTCAACGCGATCGTCGGGCCACGCCCCGTCGGCTGGATCTCGACGCGTAACCGGGAGGGGCACCTGAACCTCGCGCCCTACAGCTTCTTCAACGGCTTCAACTATTCACCACCGATCATCGGCTTCTCGAGCATCGGCTTCAAGGACACCGTCCGCAACATCCGCGAAATCGGCGAATTCGTCTGGAATCTCGCGACCCGCCCGCTTGCCGAAGCGATGAATGCGACCAGCGCGACGGTGTCGCCCGATGTCGACGAGTTCACGCTGGCCGGTCTGACTCCCGTGCCCTCACGCGTCGTGAGCGTGCCGCGCGTCGGCGAGAGCCCGGTCGCGTTCGAGTGCCGGCTGACGCAGTCGATCCAGCTCCAGGCCGTCGACGCGAGCGCGATCGATACCTGGCTGACCCTGGGTGAGGTCGTCGCCGTGCACATCCTGAAGCCGCTGCTGCGCGAGGGTGTTTACGACACGGCGGCCGCGCGCCCGATCCTGCGCGGTGGAGGGCCGGCCGACTATTTCGAGATCGGCGCGGGCGCGCACTTCAAGATGCACCGGCCGACTAAGGAAGAGAAGATCAAAGGAGAGACAAGATGATGAGAAACAAGTTCCATCTCGAACTTTTTGCCATGTGCGCGGCTCTCGCATGCGCCAGCTATGCACCGGCATACGCCGCGGACACGGGCGAGACCGCCTGCCGTACCACGGCTGAATGCCGGGAGCAAATCGAACTCATCAAGGGTGGCGCCACCAGCGACGCTACCAGCGCGCAATCGAAAGCACAGGACTTCTTCTACTGGGTGGGCCGCATCAACATGGCGTCGACGGTGGTGAATGTCGAAAAGGGAATCATCCCCGCGTCGCTGGCTGGCAAGATCGCCACCGGTGTCGCGTATTCCATCGACCAAGCCGGTAAGGCTAACGGCCGACGCCCCACCGATGTGCTTCAGATCGAAAAAATCATCACCGATCATGTCGGCCCAGAAGCCTCGCTGATCCATTCCGGCCGCAGCCGCCAAGACATCCACGCCACCTTGTACGCAGCTCAACTGCGTACGGAACTGCTGGACTACGACGACGCGCTCAACGAGGTTCGCATGCGCCTTTTGGCCAGCGCCGCGAAGAATGTGGACACCTTCGTGCCGGCGTACACCAATGGCGTGCAGGCCATGCCCATCAGCTACGCGCATTATTTGCTCGCCTTCGCTGACTCGTTTGCGCGCGATGCGGAACGATTGCACCAAGCGTATGCGCGGGTGAATCGTAGTGCGTTGGGCACTGCCGTGCTCGCCAATTCCAGCTGGCCGCTGGACCGACAACGGCTGGCTTCGTTGCTGGGCTTTGACGCACTCCTCGTCAATTCTCTGGATGCGGGGCAGATCAGTACCTACGACATCCCCATCGAAGCCGCCAACCTGGTGGGCTCTAGCGCGATCCGCGTCGGTGCGTTCATGCAGGACCTGGACGCGCAATATCACCAGGTTCGCCCCTGGCTTCTATTGGCACCCGACAAGACCTACAGTAGCAGCGCTATGCCGCAAAAGGCCAACCCCGGTGTGATCCAGAACGCGCGCGGCAAGGCCTCCGACGTCGTCGGCGCGGCACAGATGGTGACCTTGCGCGCCCACAATGTCTCCCCGGGAATGACCGACTACAAGAACGCGTGGAGCCCCGCGGGCGCCAAGACCTTTGTGCAAGCCGTGGACATGATGAAGCAGTTCGCCGTTGTGCTGGACGCACTCCGCATCGACCCCAAGCGCTCACTGGAAGAGCTGGACGCTGAATGGACGACCTCGATGGAGCTGGCCGAAACGCTGCAGCGCGCCAACCAGATCCCGTTTCGTGTTGGCCATCATTTCGCATCCGAGATCGTGGTGTATGCGCGCGCCAAGGACTTGAAGCCCAAGGAGTTTCCTTATGCGGAAGCCGTACGCATCTATGCCGAAGCTGGCAAGAAATACCAACTTGCCGACCTGAAACTGCCGCTCGATGAAGCCGCCTTCCGCAAGACTCTATCGGCTGAAAACATGGTACGCACTCGTGTCGGCATCGGAGGCCCGCAGCCCGAGGAGGTGCGACGCATGCTGGCCGAAGCCAATGTCCTGCTGACACAGGACACGGCCTGGACGAAAGAGCGCCGCGCGAAACTGGCGCAGGCAGATGCCAGTTTGAACCTGGCTTTTTCTGGACTGCTCAAGCGATAGACATCGCCAGAGTGCGATCTGCCCCAGCAGGGGCGGAGCAGCCTACACCTTTGGCCACCCCGGGGCGCCAATAGGAAGACCATCGCAGGTGCCGCGTTCAGTCATCAGTTTCCAGAGATGGGGCCGCTCAAGGCTGCTGACTTTTCCGGCGGGGAGTCCACAGTGGTGCCCAAACTGCAGCGCCTGGGCTTTAAGGTAGTGCGCATCGGAGAAGACTGGAGCGAAGCATGAAGTACATGCGACCGTGGTCGCCTACTTCGAGATGCTTCGGCTCGAAGTGGCCCAGACCCACTACACCAAGACTGAATTCAACGCACAGCTGTGCCAGCCGCCGAGAGGACGTAGCAAAGGTTCTGTGGAGCTGAAGTTCCAGAACATCAGTGCCGTCTTGAATGGGCTGGAGCTGCCCTTCGCTCCCGGCTACAAGCCCCGCGCCAACGCACAACCTTGCTACGCCAAGCGGTCCAGCAGCTCGTGCTGGACCATCCCGATGTCGTGGGCCAGGTGGTCAAGCCATGGAAGACGTCAAGACGCCAGGGCAGGTTTCCTTCCATGCGTCTGCCGTCGCGCCACCGCCGGTCAAGACGGTTCTACAGGTGAAAAGAGATATGCCCAAGGTAAGCAATGGGATGAAAGCCCCCACCCGTAACGGCATCAAGGTGCAAAGTGGGGATGTTGATCAACCACTTGAACCGAGAGGGCGTCCATTGTGAAGCTTACGGCCGTTGGCATCGACCTAGTCTTACTGTGTCATAAATGGCACAATTCGCTCTTCCGGACTTCGAGCTGGAGGATCGATGAATGCAGTAGAGCGTTTTGATCAGTATCTTGATCACCTGAGCGAAGGCTTGGGTCACGCGGACCGGCGCGCGGGCCTTCGTGGTTACTGCACGGGCTTGATGCTTCCGCTGTCGCGCAAGAGCGTGGAGCCTATGGCCGCGCGGGTCGACCCGATGCACGCCAGCGCGCGGCACCAATCACTGCACCACTTTGTGGCCAAGGCCGAGTGGTCTGACACGCAGATGCTGCGCCGCATATGCCAATGGGTGATGCCCAAGATGGACTTCAGCCAAGGCGGCTGGTGGATCATCGACGACACCGGGTTCCCGAAGAAAGGTCGCCATTCGGTCGGTGTCACGCGCCAGTACTGCGGGATGCTGGGCAAGCAGGACAACTGCCAGGTGGCCGTCAGCATCTCCCTGGCAAGCAACCAGGGCAGCCTGCCCGTGGCTTGGCAGCTGTACCTGCCCGAGGACTGGGCGGCGGATCCTGAACGCCGCGCCAAGGCCGGCGTTCCCGATGAAGTGCGATTCGCCACAAAGACGCAGATCGCGCTGCAGCAATTGCGCACGCTGCTGGACGAAGGTGCACCGCGCCACTGCGTGCTGGCCGATGCTGGCTACGGCGTGGACAACGCCTTCCGCCAGGCGCTCAGCGACATGGGCTTGCTCTATGCGGTAGGTGTCACATCTGCCGTCGTGGTCTGGCCGCCTGGCGTTCAGCCGCTGCCACCCCAACCTTACAGCGGCATGGGCCGCCCGCCAGTGATGCCCAGGCGCACGGCGGCACTGCAGCCCATGAGCGTCAAGGCATTGGCGCAGTCGCTGCCAAGCCGAGCGTTCCAGAACATCAGCTGGCGCGAGGGAACCAACGACACACTGAACGGCCGCTTTGCGGCCGTGCGGGTGCGCCACGCCGGCGGCAATACGGGCAAGGCACGCTTGCGTCCCGAGCAGTGGCTGCTCATCGAGTGGCCGGCAAGCGACGCTGAACCGAGCAAGTACTTCCTGTCCACTCTGCCAGAGGACACGCCGATCAACGAGTTGGTCGATGTGGCCCATCAGCGCTGGCGCATCGAGCGCGACTACCAGGATCTGAAGCAGGACTTCGGTCTCGGCCACTATGAGGGCCGAGGTTGGCGGGGATTCCACCACCATGCCGCCTTGAGCATTGCGGCCTACGGGTTCCTGATGGCCGAACGCCTCATCGCCGACAAGTCTGTCGGCGGTAAAAAAAACTTCATCGAACGCCAAGTGCCTGCCGTTCCCGAGGATTACACCCCCCGCGGCAGTCCTGCGCGCGCAGCGCCACGTGGCGACCTCGATCACGACACTGCGCCATCGACTGAGTTACCAACTGATCGCTCGTCTCGGGCAGTGCCCCTGCTGCGGAAGGGCAAGCGCAAGACTTCTCTTGTGACATAGTAAGACTAGGGAAGGTCTGATCAAGAGCACGTTTCTTGCATGAGGGATGAACCCTGCAAAGGAGCACGAACGATGAGCCAGATCAGTTTTGCGGATGCGGAGCAAGCGGGCAAAAGGAAGAAGACGAGGCGCGAAGTCTTCCTTGCCGAGATGGAACTGGTAGTGCCGTGGAAGGCGCTGCTCAAAGTCATTGAGCCCCACTATCCAGTGGCAGGCCGAGGCCGTCGGCCCTACCCGCTGCAAGCCATGCTGCGCGTGCATCTGATGCAGAACTGGTTCGCCCTGAGCGACCCGGCGATGGAAGATGTAAGCAACGCCGATAAGTGCGAATGGCTCCGGATCTGCGGCCGCTAAATGCGAACTTGCCGAGGAGCTATCGGGCTGCGCGGATTCAAAGCGCGTCGCTTTGCTCTGGCAGCAGCGGTGCGCTACTGCGTGGCTAGACGTTCCGCAATCTCACGCGCACCGAGATCTCGGACTGACGCAAGATTTTCGAGTTGTGCCGCCCGTGGACGCGCCTTGCCTTGCTCCCAGTGATAGATCGTCTGCCCGGACACACCAATCAGTTGTCCATAGATCGCCGCGGAAAGCCCGAGCTTGGCCCGATGTGCCGCCAACCTGGTTGCGCTGAATCGGCGCTTCGTGCCCGCTGAACCCTCGTCGTCCGAGTCCGGCGCCTTGGCTGGGCGCGTCGCCCCTTTTACGACCCGACGCAATTCCTTTTCCAGAGCATTCACTTGGCGACGTAGCTCCGCTATCGATGCGCGATGGGCGACCGATGCTCTCTTGAGCGTTTCGATCTCGGCGCGCACCTCCTTACGAGCGACGCGGGAGATTTCGACTTTGAGGATGGAGGCGATATTTGGCATGGACGCATTCTGCCGCTATACAACCATGCTTCTGAGGTGCATTGAGACCCCACATCGCAGGCACAGAGGAGGCTATCCCTCAAGCCCTCTGTTTTTCAGAAACTCTGCAAATTCAGTCGGTGGCCTTCAGCAACTAGAGCGACGAGGTGATCCGCAATGGCCCCGGCCTTCGCGGGCAGTGCTTCGATCAACTCGGTTCCGCTGGAGAATCCGCAGTAGCGAACCTCCATGAAGTGAGCGAATCCCTCCGGAACTGCGCTCGCTTCGCCCGAAATTGCGGCTTCGATGGAGTTGTACTCGGCAGGCTCGGTCACCAACACCCCCGAGTTTTCAACCCGCGCGATGTAGATTGCAGGAGCTTCCTTGTGGATATCGAGAGTCAGGTTCATGAACGGTTCGGTGTTGATCGGCTGCGATGACATGATGATGGCGTCGACCGCAGTTGCCGACAAGGTGCGGGTCGACAGCCCGAATATCTTCCGCTGCTCGTGTGAACGCGGCGCCGAAATGGAAGCATGCCGACATGCGATCGAATACAGGCACGCGCTGCCCCGTCGAGTACCGCAGGGCCCTTGGGATCGCTGCATAACCAGTCCAAGATTTACGCCGCATCCCCTGTGGGCTATGTACGCGTGGAAATCAACAGCCGATACCGTCGTGCACCAGCACCTTCATGCGATTGGCCCTTCGGTTGGCGAACAGGTAGTGGCAGCTTGCTGCCGTCCGCATGCGCCGGGCGTGATGACCGCAATCGCTGCATAGACGCCCTTCGGATACGTCCGCTACAGACTGGGGAGCCGACACCCATCGCGACCAATTCATAGTCGCCGACCGGCTAGAAGCAGGCGACGTTCCCTTGGGGCGACCCTGGTGCGCGGCATGGAAGTTTCCGGATTTGTAGTCGACGCCCCTGGAGACATCCGAGGTCTTGGACTGAGGGCTAGTGCGCGGACTTCATTGCTTCCTCGGTGCCCCCTGGGCTTTCGCTTGGCCGCATTGAAATCACTGTGACAGTGTGTGACAATGCGAACAAAAATACTCAGGAGACGCCGCTTTGGATCCTATACAGGCCAAGCTTGAGGAGTTGCGGGAGTTGCTTGCAAGGTCGCCGGATACGGCACCCGTCGCAGTGGCCGTAATTGGGCTGGGCGAACTCAGTTCACGGTCAGATTCGAAGGTCCCCTATGAGCTTCGATTGGGGTGGGATCCAATCACGGCGCATCTTTGTGATCGGACCTGGGGGGTTTTCAATGTGCAGCTCATGGAGCACGTCGAGGCGCAGCACTATGCGGAGCCGGAGCTCAAGGCGGTTCTGGGAGCGATCCAGATCGACGACAGTCATTGGCGCTGGCTGAGAAAATCCCTCAGCTACGCCTCCGACGATCAATACAAGTGGTTCTTTCTGATCGCCGAAGGCTACCCCCAGGCCGCGTGTCTTGTCTATCACCCGAAGCCAAGCGCATTGCATGATGGCCAGATTTTCTACATCGAGTTTATTGCCGTCGCGCCGTGGAACCGCGAAAATCCTTTAGCTCCACGAGCATTTGTGGGCGTGGGGAAACTTCTTGTGGAGGAGGTGCGAAAGTTTGCCAGGGACAAGCTTGGGCTGCACGAGGGATTTTCATTGCACGCCCTACCTAGAGCCTCTGGGTTCTATCTCTCGCTTGGCATGAAGCGACTGCCTGAGCATGATAAGGAAGTGCTTCAGTACTTCGAGATGGCATGAGCGAATCCGACGATTTCCCTCTCTCGCCGGATTGTTGGGCCGATGGCTACGAGTATTACCAAGCATTCCTTAAGGCAAAGAAGCATCTGTCTTCGTTGCCGCCTCGACATCGTGGGGCCGATCCCGATAGGACGCTATATGAGCTGACAACCCACTTCTACGCCGGCCCTGGTAAACCTGAGGCTTTGTATCGGGCGGGGCTAGGTGAGCTGAGTTCTGCGGCTGTCGTGTGGCTCGCACGAGTTCGCGTATTGTCGGAATGGTTTGTTGCTTCGAATGCCGTGCCGCAGTTCGACGGGTTGAGCGATCAAACTCTCCAACAGTTGCGCAGCCTTGCCTCTGATCCGAGTGGACTTGTTCAGGTCGCCTCTGTACTTCACGCGCGGGGCGTCCTCCTGATTTATGAGCGTTCGCTGCCTGGCTTGAAGGCCGACGGCGCGGTATTTCTACTGCCCTCCGGTACCCCAGTTGTCGGGATGAGTCTTCGTCATGCTCGTCTGGACAACTACTGGTTCACCTTGATGCATGAACTGGGGCACATCAGGTTGCACTTCGACCAGTTGGAGTCGCCGATCGTTGATGACTTGGACGAGGAGCGCCCCACGGTCACGGAGAGGCAAGCGGATCGGTTCGCCTCCGACGAGCTCATTCCACGGGCTGACTGGCGCAGTTGCCCTGCCAAATACACCCTCAGAGAAGACGATATCTACGCATTCGCCAAGAAGATGGCGATTGCTCCACAGATCGTGGCGGGAAGACTGCGTCGTGAGTTGCGACGGCATGAGCTTTTCTCCGACTTAGTAAACGCGGTCAATACGCGGGAGATCCTGCTTGGCAAAGATTAAGTACACGCCCTTTCTGAAGCTGAAGTCCAACGAAGTGGGTGCGCTGGCCGTGCTGGCCCCCGCCTTGAAGGAGTGGATCGTTCCATTTTTCGATCTACCTCGGAAAGATGGAATGACGGCTAAGTCCTACCAGGTGCTGCTGGAGAAGAGCGCTCGAAAGATCGAAAAAAATCTTGGAACGGCTCAGCCATTCTTTCTAGACAACTTTGACATCCCGGACGATGTGGCAGCTGCCGGCGCATCGACATACGCCAGCGTGATCCAGCGGTTCCAACACACAAACTTTATTCCTGTATTGGGGCTTGATCGCTCACCTCATCACGCCAATGCTGTGTTTGTGGCAAAGGGGCAGGGGACTATCCAGTCCAACGTGGCCGCTATCCGGTTGCTTGAGGAAGATTTCGACTCTTTCCCTCTGATCGAGGCTGACATTCAAGACTTGATTGACCGGGGCGATGAATTTTCAGCCTGGCGTTTGATTCTTGATTCGCGCATGTGCAGCAACGTGAACGTGATCGGACATGCGAAAAAACTTGCAGAATTCATTGTGGCATCCCGAGCGGCGTTCGACTTCTCGGAGATCATCGTGACCGGCTCATCTGTTCCGGCGTCCATCGGCGAGGCGGCAAAGTCTAACCAGGCAACAAGTCTCGATCGGACCGAACTGCAGCTATTTCGAGAGATTCTCAGTGTGCACGGTTTGGAGGGCATCGGATTCGGCGACTACACCGTGGTCAGTCCGATGTACTCAGACATTAGCATCCCCCCGGAGATGATGCAAAACGTCATGGCGCCGAAGATTATTTACAGTGATCAGCTCCATCATCACATTTGGCGAGGTGGTGCGTTAAAAACGCACGCTAGGGGAAGTCTCCAGTACAACGATATTGCCTCGCAGATCGTCTCGCAATCCTTCTACCGCGGATCGGCCTATTCTTACGGGGATACGTACCTTGACCAAAAGGCAAAATTGCTCGGCAGCGGCGTCACCCCGAGCAGCATTCTCAAACCAACGATCAACGCGCACATCAGCTACATGGCAACTGACCACCCATTGTTGCAATGACGCGCGAGCAGAAACTCTGCGATTCGCTCGCTGACGTCACGTGCAGCATTTGTTTGTGCAACCAGTTCACTCAAATTTGCCCGACTTAGCTTTTCGATCTTCTTGTCTTGGTCTTGGCACATTGCGAGCAGTTCGCTTTTCCAAAGAGTGAGTAAGGCGACCTGCTTGTTGAAGCTGGGACTGACGGTCGCCTTTCGAAGGTAGCGCAATTTCACGCCATCGGACGCATCCGAAGTCGCGAGAATCATGCCCCAGTGACGCGGAGCCAGGACCGCAGCCTGAGCAACATGATTGTCCGTGGTCACCAGGGTGATGCGCTCGAATGCCTGGTCGTAAAAGGCACCTTGGCGAAGGATTCGAGCGACAGTGTCCGTTTCGCCCTTTATCTCGTAGCAGTGGGCAGAGCGATGAATTGCCACCACATCTGCGATGGCACTTCCATTGTGAACTCGAACTTCTTCCAAGACCGCTCGAGGTACGACTGATCGACCCCGAAGGTGCGAAATTAACGTCGCTCGAATGGATCTATCGGAAAGTTGGGCCATGATGGCGAGAACTGGGAGCTGGAAAAGGGAGCATCTGAGATCATACCGACGGAATATTAGATGCGGTGCACGCGCTCCCGCTGGAGTCTGGCCCTGGGAATTTCCAATCGTTGGCATGAGGCAATCGTCGCTTTGCGCCAGAGCGCAAAGCGCGTGCGGCTGCCGTACGCCCATCTCATCGTCGGGATACAGCATCGGCAGCTTTACGCCGTTGATGCTCACAACCGTTCTCGCCTGACAGGCCCAGGCAGGATGCAGCGGGCCTGATCTGGGCCCCGCACAGCGCCAGAACGAGCGCATTTCGTAGTTTTGCGGCCGCTCATGCATGGCGTGTCCGCGCCGTCGCAGCATTGCAGCTCCACCACCGAGTTGGCTAGCCGGAGTATGAAAAGCGACGGCGGTCGGCATCGAGGCGGGTCCCTGAGCGGCTTTTTTCTCCATGGTCTCTGCCAGCGCCGAACCGCTGTCGAGATCCAGTCGTGAACGCTGCCATGGTCCGCGGCGCGAAACCGAGCTAGCTCATCGTGGGAAATGTCATTGCCTTGCCTTGGTGCCTGCTCGTGAAACGCGATAGACGGCTCGATCAGAATGTCTAGGCATTGTGCAAAGGCGAGTACTGCTGCCGCCAGTCACCGATGCTCGTCGAGCGGTTTGCCTTTGGCGACCCGAGCGAGCCGATTGCGACATTCCGGACATGGCGTCCGAAGTGAACGGACACAACGCCCCCTTCAAAAGCATCTGCGTCCGAGCCACGATCCATGGTGACGCAGTGAACGCTATGTCTAGTTGAGAGCCCCCGCGGTCGCGCCTCAGTGAGTCAATAAAACGCGATGTTCTTCATTCAGTTGGCCTCAAAGAACTCCCTCCATTTCGCGATGGTGATACCCCCGCGACGGCTCTGGTTCAAAAGCATCAAGAACCATCTGCGGTTCATCATTTGCTTGACGTCATTCAGCGGCGCAAGGAGACTGCAACGACGATGAAGAAATTTCCGTGGCCTTTCGCAGGCATCACCGTACTCGTCATCATCACAGTGCTGGCTCTTGCGCTGTGGCCCACGACCACGCGGACCATCGCCGCCGCGCCCGACAGCAATTCGAAAGCCCTCGTCGACAAGGGCCGCTACCTGGCTCAGGCCGGCGATTGCGTGGCCTGCCACACGGCACCGGGAGGGGCGCCATTCGCCGGCGGGCTGCCGCTGGCTTCGCCCATCGGTGCGATGTACAGCACCAACATCACGCCCGATCGCGACAGCGGCATAGGCAATTACACGCTCGCCGACTTCGATCGCGCGGTGCGCCACGGCATCCGGATCGACGGCGACTCGCTGTACCCCGCGATGCCTTATCCGTCGTATGCGCGCATGAGCGACGACGACGTGCGCGCGCTGTATGCCTTTTTCATGCACGGCGTGGCGCCGGCCCAATCCCAGGCGCATCCACGCGGCATTCCCTGGCCGCTGTCGATGCGCTGGCCGATGGCGCTGTGGCGCAAGGCATTTGCGCCGCTGCCGGATGCCGTGGCCTTCGACGCCGCCCGCTATGCCGACATGTCGGTGGCGCGGGGTGCGTATCTGGTGCAGGGCCTGGGGCATTGCGGCAGCTGCCACACGCCGCGCGCGCCGACGATG
>NZ_JBPJZL010000030.1:0-38475 GCF_051216835.1 Variovorax multivorans | reverse complement strand
CGACTTCTTATGCGAAGTCCAGATGTTGATCACGAGCTGGCAGCGACGGCGAGTAAGGCGGATCGGTGCGCTCCAAAAGCCGCACTTCGCATAAAAGCGCACTTCGCCTTATTGCGGCCCGTAGCCCAAGGCCGGATTTGCTGCTCGTCGAAGTTGTTGTCGATCGGTAGGGCAGGATCCTCCAGGTAGCGCGTGAGCGCTACCCAGCGCTTCAAGCTGTAGTCGATGGCACGCGCCGTGGCGGTGCCATCCGTGATCCTGGGTCGCTGCGCCAGCAGCCATTCATGCAGTGCTTGGGCAATCGGGCGTGAGCGAGTTTTTCGCTCCTGCAAACGCTGCGCCGGAGCCATCGCCTTCACCTCGCGCTCGATGCTGTAGAGCCGCCCAATGAAGTCGATGGCCGTGCCGGCAATCGTGCTCTTGTTGGTCAGGTGGAGCTCGACAAACTTGCGCCTCGCGTGCGCCATGCAACCCACCTCGGTCATGCCGAGCGCGAAGCCTGCCTTGTAGCCGGCATAGTCGTCGCAGACTAGGCTGCCACGCCAGTCGCCGAGGAAGGCCCTGGCATGCTCTCCCGAACGGCTGTCGGTGAAGTCGTAGACGACCGCGCGCAAGGCCTCGAAGGCGCCTGCAGCGTAAGCCCAGAGGTACGCCCGATGCGTCTTGCCGGTGCCCGGCGCCAACATTGCCACCGGTGTCTCGTCGGCATGCACAACGGCGCATCCCAGAACTTCAACTTTGAGAGCATCGACGAGGGCCTGCAGCCTCAGGCCGCACACGCCTACCCAGGATGCCAGCGTGGAGCGCGGCAGTGTCAGGCCGGCACGGCCAAAGATATGAGCCTGCCGGTACAGCGGCAGGTGGTCGGCGTACTTGGCGACCAAGACCTGTGCAAGCAACCCCGAGGTCGGGATGCCCTTGTCGATGATCTCGGCGGGAACCGGCGCTTGCACCAGCGTTCGGCAATGGCTGCAGGCCCACTTGCCGCGGACGTGGCGCTCGACGGTGAAGACACCAGGGGTGTAGTCGAGCTTCTCGCTGACGTCTTCGCCGATGCGCTGCAACGCGCATCCGCAAGAGCATGTGGTGCTCTCGGGTTCGTGATGGCGCTCCACGCGCGGGAAGCTGCCGGGCAGCGCGATGCGCTTGTGGGTTGTGCGTGGCTCTGCCGGCTGCTTCCTGGCAGCGGCCATCAGCGCTTCGAGTTGGTCTTCCAAGGCGGCAATGTCGGCATCGACGGCTTCGTCGAACAAGGCCTTCTGCTCGGCATTGAGCTGCTCGGTCTTCTGGCCGAACTTCACCCGCTTCAGCTGTGCCATCTCGAAGGTGAGCTTGTCGATGTGGCTGTCGCGCCAACTGATCTCCTGGCGGTCATGATCGATACGCCCCAGAAGCCGGGCACCAAGGTCGCCGAGGCCGGCGGCTTCGAGAGCGGCCAGTTCGGTGTCGGTGATGAGTGCGGCAGGAGCAGTTGCGGACATCGAGGCCAAGTGTCCGCGACGGCTCGTTGACTGTCATCGGCAGAGGTCCGGATTGCCTCGGCTGCCCCAGGTCAACTCAGGTTAGTCCGATGATGCCGGCGGCGCCCATACGCTGCCAGGGCAGACCGAGTACCAGGGCATCGAGTTGCTCGTGGGTCAGGGACTGCGGCGCGCCGCAGCCGCCACCAGGCCAGGCGAAGCGGCCCTGGTGCAGTCGCCTGGCGGCCAACCAGATACCGATGCCGTCATGCACCAAGACCTTCATGCGGGTGGAGGTGCGGTTGGCAAAGACATAGGCGTGGTGAGGTCGAGCGGAGCCGAAAACCTGGACGACACGTGCCAGCGCGGTGTCGGTGCCAGCGCGCATGTCCATGGGTTCGACACAGAGCCAGACGGCATCGACCCGGATCATCGAAGCCAGTCGCGCAGCCAGGCTGCGCAAGCTGCGGCGGCCGATGCTGGCCAGACGACGGTGACGATAGTGCCCGAGCGTTGAAGCTCGATGCGGATGTCACCCTCAATCGCCGGGGCTGTCAGGGCCAAGGGGATGAAGGTCGGTGCGGGTTGCGGCGGGGGCTCTTGAGGTGAAACTGCCGGCGGCAGTGTCGGTGGGTTGTGCTGGGCATCAATGACCCATTTGCGCAGCATGTTGGCGTTGAGGCTGTGGGCCAGCGCAACCGCCGCGACGGACACGCCAGGTCGCATGCATTGCGCGATGACCGAAGCCTTGAACTCTGGTGTGTGCCGGCGTCTGCGTCGCCGGCCCATCAAATCGATTCCGTAAGTGTCCATGTGTCCGCTTGAGTTATGCGGGCACGAGGCTCTTACGTGGGGACCCTTGGGTCAATATGACTTGGCTGGCCGCTTACGACCAATCCTGCTCAAAGCCATCAACAAAAACAGAGGGTGCTGAGACGACGCTTACGGATCAGGGCCAAAGGATCGAACTTCTCCTCCTCATCGAGCATGCGCACCAAAGGGTCGAATTGCTCGGGGGCTGTTAGCAGGCGAGCCAGCGCGTTCATCGCGGATTCCGCATCTTGGTTGTCCCAATCCTTATCCAGTTTCACTGCGAAACGCACGCTCTTGTCGGCGTATCGGACAAGCTTGCAGTGAAGCCAGGACAGGACAAGCTCCTGATCGTCGGTATTCAGGAAGTCGATTGCCAGTCCGCGCTTGCGGGAAATCTCTTCGGCGATGAGCCAGGATTCCGCAGAAACATCTTCGACCGTATGCTCCCCGCAGGTTCTGGCAGCGATCCTACGGAAATCTGCCCGTCGCGCCGAAAGGAAACTCAAGAGCGGATCACTGGTGGATGCCATTGCCGTCCTCTCAAAGTCGGCAACGAGCAAGCCACTCTGGACGCGGATCTACTGCGTTGCGCTCTTCCCCAGGAAATCACCCTGCTGGGTCAACACCTGTGACACGGCTGCGCGTAGTGCCTCTTCCACTGACGGCCAATCGAGGCGCTCTTGCTCAAGCCGAACTCTTTGTGCGGAGTTCCAGTCCTGCCACGCATTGGCCAGCAGGGCGTCGTACAACGAAAGCTCCGCAGGCGTCAGACACGCCCGGTCGGCCTGGAGGTTGGAGCTGCCCTCCACGACCCATCTGTCGCGATAGCGCTGCAGGGTCGACATGTCCATCAACACTGACCGCGTGTGCGGAAAGTGGCTGCGAGCAGACGACAGAATCTTCAGCCCATCGGTATCTATGTCGCCCCAGTACAGCACGTTGCTGTGACGAATCCATGGCAACGCAGAGGCCAGAGAGATCGCATGGCCGAGCCTGACGACGGCCACTGTGGACTCCAGGTCCGGAAGGCTGTGAGCAGATGTGAGATTCTCGAGAAACAGAGTGACGCGCGGCCGCCACGGCAAGGCGGCCAGATCTGCGATAGGCGCTTGGACGTCGCGCATGCCTCCAAGAACAGATCGAAGCCCGGCGTCGAGTGCCATGACGTGAATGCGCGGCTCGGGAGATCGAAGACCGCACAACTGAAGGAAATCGCGCTCGCTCTCACCGCCGGAATTTGTCTCGCCGTGCACGAGTCGCACGAGTGTGGCGACTGATCGCCGTTGCCCACCTTCGATCCACTTCGTGTCCACCCCCGCGACTGGTAGTTGGCGCAAATAGAGGCCGCTGCGTGGATGCTCGACCACCCACTGCGCAACCGAAATCAGTCGTTGCACATCGCCTTCGGTGGCTTGTGCCAGCCAGTCATACAGTCGCCCCGGTCCATTCCCTGTACCAAGATCCGGCCAGCGCTCAAGCAGCATGGCACGTCGGGCGCTGACACGGTCCCAGTCACGCAGTTCTCCCGCAAACGCGGCGATCGCTCGGGGCGAGTCGAACTGGATGCGCACCGGCATCGTCTGCATGCCTATGTCGCGCATCTGGTATGTTTCCCGAAGGATCTGAACGCCCTCTGGAAGCTGCGCCGAGGTCCAGGCCGCAGTCCATTTGGTGACCGCATCGAGTCCGCTGCGGATGCTCGAACCAGTCGGCGGTTCAAGTCCACGATGGAGTGGCCATTGCCCCCCGCCGTCGATCCAGTCGCGACGTTGATTGGCGAACCGTTGCACGGCCCACTTGCGGATGTCACTTGGCGAAAGCACTTTCGATCTTCGCCGGATGCTCTGCCATCGGGCTGTAGTCGATGCGACCCGAGGTCTCGTCATACTTCAGCGCCACCGCATTGGACCGGTCGCCGCGCTTCGCATAGACCCAGACCGCGCCCCCCACATAGGGCTCGATAGTCTGGACCATCTTGCCTGGAGTCGCCACGATGATCTGGAAGCCAAGCTCCCTGAACACGTTCAGTGCTGCTTCTGTGAAATCAGGGTCCGACCGATCAAAGGCCTCGTCGACAACCACCGCAGCAAACTGCGGTACGGTTCCTCCGGGATGCGCAAGTTGATAGCGCAAGGCTGCGGCCATGCAGGTGGCAGCGAGTTTCTGCTTCTGGCCTCCAGACTTGCCGTCGCTGCCGCTGTACACCTGTTCGACCTGGTTGGTTGCGTTCACGATCTCGTGGGCGTCGAACTGCACGTGCTGACGCACATCGAGCACCCGGGAGCGCCAGCGGATATCCTCAGACCGATCGCTCCCCAAGCGCTCCGCGATCTTGCGCAAGCGTTCGTAGCGGGAGTCTGCTGCTTCAGCACCGTCTGTGTTGATCACTTCGCTCATTGCGACAGCCAACTCGCGACGAAAAACCTTGGACTCATCCGGCTCGCAGTCCACACGATGGAGCAGCAGGTGCGTGCCCGGGTTGTACGCAGTCTTTGACAGACTGGCATTGACAGCCTGAAGCCGCTTTGCCATGTCGGCGCGCTCACTCGACAAACTATGTGACAGCAGCGTCAGTTGGTGATTGTTGTGCTCCTGCAGTTCGCCAAGGAAGCGCTCCCACGTCCGCGAAACCCCCTCTAGCAGCAGGTTCGTCAGGTGCTGGTCGAAGAAGGCGAAGCTCTCCAGTACGGGGTCATGGCCCTTGGTAGCTGCTTGCCATTCTGTTTTCGCGCAGAACTCTGTCAACGCCTTGACGATCAGCGCCTTTTCGTCGAACTGGGCTCTCTGGTTTCCCTGTACTGCCCCGTTTGCCTCACTGTGCATCCAGGTCAATTCGCGGTCGTAGTTCTCGGGTGTGCTTTCGACAGTGCGCCGGCTTCTCATGTCATCGACGGCTTGCTGCTGGGCAGGAGTCAACCTGACGATCGGAAGATCTTGCAACTGGTCCAATCGAAGTTGCCACGTCTGCACTTCGACCTCGAACTGCTTGACCATACCGTGCTGGTCAGCCCATTGAGTTTGCGCCTCGCTTTTCGCCGCCAGAGCCAGAGTGACGGCGGCCTGGAGCTCGACCAGTTGCGGGCTGCCGTGCTTCAGTTGTTCAATCTTCTTCTCGATCCCGTTGCTGGCAGCGAGCGCGCCAGCTTCATCCAGAGCGGCCCATGACATGCCCGCAATCACCAGACATGCCTGCAGGCGCTGGCCGATCTTCTTCGTCTGGGCTTCATGTGCATCGACGATCTTCTGCGCAGCTTCCAGTTGTTCATTGATGTTTGAAAGTTGCCGGTGCAACGCCTCTGCTCGTGCGGCGGTGTCGGTACCCAAGACCCAGCGGTCTCTCGCGTCAAGCGCTCGTCGATCGTCCTTGAGGTAGTTTTCCCTGGCTCTTTTGATCTGACCGTTCAGCGAGAGCGCTTGCGTATGCCCTCCCATGTCGTCGGCCGATTCGACACAGGCGTAGTCGAACTGGCGATTCACTTCGTTGGTGAGCCAGTGACTGAATTCGTGCGGGGCAATTTCGATCTTGTCCGTGACGTTGCCGGGCGAGCGCACACGGAAAATCTCCGTGACGGATCTCACGGGTCGGTAACCAAGACGACCTTTCAGGTGATTGTTGTCGACGAATCGACGCACATCTTCGAACAGGTGTGCTGGCACGAGCATCGTGACGGCAAAGCCTCCGACGAGTCGCTCGATTGCTCCCTGCCAGCGCCGCTCTGCCAGCTTGACCGTCATCAGTTCGGCGGCGAACGGCAGGCTGTCGATCTCGACATCAAGCGCTCTCGCCAGGGCCTCTCGTATCTGCTGCTGCTCGGCCGGAACGTTTGATCGCGGCGCCCTCGCCAACGCTGCGAGTTGAGCTTGCGCCTCCTTCTGCGGAGGTTCAAGCGCCGTCCTGGTGCTGACGGCCTTGACGAAAGGAGCGTTGTCAACGACTGCACCGTCGTCCACCGCGCGTGAGGCGTCAGCATAGAGTTGAGCGAATTCATCTTCGTCGACGGGAATCGCCCGCTCGAGGACTTTGCAGGCCGCCTGTAGATTTTCTCGCAGCGCCTTGGCGTCCCTGCCGCGTTGGCGGGTGTCCTCGAGTGCTTTTTGTAATGACCGTAGCTCATCGCCTCCGCCGAGGGCCTCGCGCCGGATCGCGTCGGTGTGTCGGGCTTCCGCGGCCTGCAGGGCGCCCACCCGGGTGTCCAGCAACGCCCGCATGCGCCTGATTCGCAGGTCCGACCGCGTGATGGCCCGCTCATGGACCTCGATGCCCAGCGGTGTCTCGAAGTGTGTGATGCCGCTGGCGACCTCTTTCAGGCGGTTCTCTTCCAGTCCCAGGCTTTGCAATCGCTGATGGGCCTCCCGTGCCGGCTTGAGCACGTCGCGTTGCTGCGTGGCGGTATGCCAGTCCGAATGCGCTTCCTTGAGTTTCTGAAACTGATCGACCACGTTCTTTGCGACTTCGAAGGTGTTCGGCTCATCGAGCATGAACTCGCGAAGGAACGCTGTGATGCTGTCCACGCTCTTGGTCGACTGTGTCTTGTGCAACAGCCGTAGCGCCATTTCGTCGCGAATGCCGAGTACCTTTGTGAAGGCCGCCATGTAGCGGGAGAACGCATCGAAGGGCTCGATGCCCTTCGCCTTCAGCGTGCGGTGGAGCTTTGTTGTATCGAAGTCGGACTCGGGGAAGAAATCGAGCTCACGCAAATCGAATTCACCTTCTGCCAGCAGGTATCTCTTGTGAAGGTCGTTGCTGGCTCCTCGAAGCCAGTACAGGTGCGCCAGGGTAACCACCTGTCCCGCGCCGTTGCGATAGACCTCCGCGATGGCCGACCACGTTGTGCTGGGACGCAGTACCTTGGCCACACCGCGTCCGTCTCCTCCTTGCGCTGTTCCCCAGACACCCCTCACGTAGTTGATAACTGAACGATCGTCGGCGCTCTTGCCGGAGTCGCGCGATGCCTGGTTGAGCCGCAGGCGTGTCGGCGGAGTCAGTAAAACCGAGTGCGCGTCGAAGATGGTGGACTTTCCAGACCCCGAGTGGCCAACCAGGAGTTGTCCCTTATGCGGGACCCCCATGGTCAACAACCCGTGATAGGTGCCCCAGTCCTTGATCTGGATACGGTGGAGTCGGTATTGCCGGGCCCACTCTTGGTCGAGCAAAGCATCTGAGACAGATGTCTCGGGAAGGAGGCTGGCATCCTGCGCTCCGTCCCCGATCTGGGCAAGAACCTGGTCCATGACACTCATTTTTGATCTTCCTGGCCGACGGAGACCGGCCGTAAGCTCTCGTAGGTCTTCGCCAGTGCCGCAAGCTGCTCTGCGGGCATCAGTAGGGAAAGCGTGGGGGACACCTCATAGCGGTCCGTGCTTCCTGGAATCGGGCGCAAGATGCTGACCTTCTTGAGCGCTTCCACTACGGCGAGAGACTGCTTGGAAAAGCGTGCCTTGTCGCTCTTGGACGGATCTTCGTAGGCCGCCAAGTCTGCAATGAGTTCGGCGCCACTGACCACGGCCCGCTGACCAGCGGCCGAAGCGCTGGCTAGCGCGGCACGCAACACCAGCAAGGCGGCGGACTGTAGAAATGTCAATGGCTGCCTGCGCAACAGCACTGGAATATCGGTGTCGCCCTGCTGCGGCACTTGGCGTATGAAGGCAACGCGGTTCTCATCGTCGAGCGCCATGTCGAGAAACAGCTCGTTCAATCGGGAGCGCAGCACTGCTTCATCACGCTTGAGCACATACCAGAGCTTCGGCTGCCTTTCGCCGTCCACGCTGGGTCCCGCCAAGAGCGCCACGAGTGCCCGGCGCGTCTCACCACGCAGTTCTCCCTTGTCGCTCTGGAACAGCATCCGATCAGACGTTTGCTGGCCATCTTCCGAGACCGATTGGATCGGCGCCAACTCGGCGTCCAGCACCAAGTCTTGATCCGCATGCTCGGGATCGTCTGCGTCGGTCGGCGAATCATCGGCCTCAATATTTTCCTCGAGAGTGGGTCGATGCGGCTCCTCGCGTTTGCGCAGGAATGCAGGGATCACAATCTGCTCGTTCGTCGCTGAGCCGTCATCAGATGGCATCGATGCTCTCCTGCGTGATCACATACATCGGCGTCCACGCTGAGCGGGGCACGCCGTCCATGCCCAGCCAGCTCAACAGCTCCTGTTCCCCCTGTGCTTGCCCATGCTTGATCGCAAGATGGAGATAGCCGAGCACCGTCCCCAGCCCCTGAGTCGCGGGATAAGCTGCAAGGAATTCCCCGACGCTGGCACGTTCTGTCCCGGTCAAGTAGGCGCGGATGTTGGCTTTGATGGCTCGCATGTCGACCTCGGCGCGCAGGACCATCGAGCGCAATTCTTCGGGCGAAGCAGCTTCCGGGACGTGCTCCTCCATGGGGGCGACCGCGGCCGAGGCGGAGGGATCATGCGCAGACCACTGCGACAAGGAGCGGATTGCTGCACTGGTTCGATCGAGATTGAAACCGATGTCTTGATTGGCGCGCACGTGCCCCACCAACGTCGTCGCAGCACGATGCGCCTGGGTCACCAACTGCATGATCCGCCGCTGTTCGACATACTCCCGACTCCGAACGTAGCCGTGTAATCCCGAGACGAACCGACCGCGCACTTCGTGAACGCCGGTTGCCTGCGCCAGCAGGCGTGACTTCAGTGACTCGAGGGCCAGACGCTCATCAACAGATAGCCTCGACGCGAACGCCCGGCTTGCCAGCACGTGCGCCGTCTCCTCGAAGAGGCTGACTTCGGAGGCGTCAAGCAGCAGGCTCCAGAACGCTTGGAAGGCTCGGCCTGCATCGGTCTGGCGGATGACGTCAATGCCGTCGAGCAGTTGCTCGACAAGCTCGCTGCGCGATCCCTCATGCTGCAGGAGCCGCTTACGCAGGTCCAGATGAATGATCTCGAACTGGTCGCGGACCCGGTCGAAGTCGCCGATCAGCTGCTCGGACTGTGCAATGACCTCGCGTGCACGCTCGGCCGCGCGCTCCTCATCGATGGATTGGATGCGCCCGGCCTCTGCTTCCTGAATCCTGAACTCGATCAGCGCTTTCTCTTCGTAGAGCACCGCCAGACGCGCCATCGGGTTGTCATCCGTCAGCTGTGCGAGTTCGCGCATCATCGAACGCACCGATGCAAGGCGGCTTTCCAACCGCAGGCCGCCCGTACTGTCCGCGATATTCGGACGCCAGCCCTCAATGATCCGCAGCGCATTCCCAGCAGCGACGGTCAAACTGTAGTGCTCCTCCTGAGCGCCCTGAGGGAAATCACGTCGCAACCATCCGTTCGCGACCCACTCGGTCGCATAGCCCTGTGCGGTTTTGGACGGCTCTTGTCCTGCAGGCCTGAACGACTCCAGGCACGTGTCGAGCTTGATATGCAGTGTTGCTGCGCTCAATTGCCTGCTGCCCGAACTGGGGAAAAGTGACAGCAGGCAGGCACAAATAACGGGGGCCGTGTCAGCGGCGACCAGCCGCCAAGCCGCTGTGTCCCTCAATCGATTGAGATCTTGAAAGAGCGCGAGCGTAGATATTTCGCTCACAGCAAGGCAGATTTACCCGCGTCAGGTCGCGCAGGGCGTTTTGACAAAGGAGTCACAAATCGCATGACGTTCTTTTCGCCTCCCTCTTAGAGTTCCTCGCGTCTGCATCGCTCTTCAGGCCACGTCGGCTGAAGCATGTGCGTATTCTGGCAGACCAAGGTGGCCGGACCGCAGAAGAGCAATTCAACAGACGAAGCGGCCGGTGAACTGTCTGGGTCAAGTGGCAACGTCCATCTTTCCAAGCGATTCCCCAGAGATTTGCCCAGCCTTTCGGGGGCCACATCTCCACTGGGATGTATGGACAGGAGCTTGCCTGCGGCCGGTCTCCAGCGCGATGCAGGCCGGCGCAGCATCAGTGCGCGAAAAGGCGCCCCCACCCGGTCACGCGGCGCGTATCCACGCCCGCGAGACGCAGCGCCTTCCACACCACCGTGGCGATCGTGTCGTAGACCGGTACGCCGAACTCGGCCTCCAGTTCGGGCACCAGCGGTGCGCCGCGCAGGTTGGTGCAGAAAATCGCCACCGCCTGCGGCCGCCGCTCGACTGGGCCGCCCATCACTTCGCGCACCATGGTGCGGATTTGCTCGTCGTCGACCTCCGAGAAGGAAAAGTTTTCCTGCAGCCCCAGATGGCGCTCGGCCACGCAGTCGATGCCTTCGGCCGCATAGTTGCGCATGATCGCGGCCTGGACGTCCCCCCGGTACGGCGTGACCAGGCCGAGGCGCTGCACGCCTGTGGCCTTCAAGATCTCGTTGAGCGCCAGCACCGAGGTGCAGGCGCGCGCGCCGGTCGCCCACTCGATCGCCGCGCACAGTTGCCGGTCGGCGTCGAAGCCGAGCCAGCCGGAGGAAGTGCCGCTCCACCCGATCACCTCGCAGCGCGCATGCGACAGCAACTCGGCCGCGGCCAGGATCTCCCGGTTGTCGAACTGCGCCAGCGCCTGGGCCGACAGCGCGATCTCGGTCACGCGGAAGCGGCCAAAGTGGGCGCTGGCCTCGGGCAATTCCGACAGCATCGCAGCCGTCACCGGCTCAAGCGTGGTGTTGGACGAAGGGGTGAGCATCCCCAGAAGTGTTCGCTTGACCATCGTGTTTCTCCATTCAAGTCTGCCGCAATGTCGCCAGAAGCGTGCCACATCCTGAATTGGATACGATTCTTCGCTGTTCTTGTATCCATGCGTCGAACCCTGGCGGGCGTCTTGCTTGCACGAGTCTTGCTGTGAAACCCTCTTCATGACCAAACCGAAAAACATACCGCCCAAGAGCGCCCTGCCTGCAGCGCGCAGCGTGGCGAGTCAGGCGGACATCCACCAGAGCATCTACGACGCGATCGTCGAGCACCGGTTGCTGCCGGGCACCAAGCTGTCGGAGGAACGCGTGGCCGAGTTGTTCGCCGTCAGCCGCACCCAGGTGCGGGGCGCGCTGCAGCGCCTCGCCGTCGAGCAACTGATCACCCTGATTCCCAACCGCGGCGCCTTCGTGACCACGCCCAGCGCGGAAGAGGCGCACGACGTGCTGTCGGTGCGCCGCACGCTCGAGCCGGCCGCCGTCGCCCGGCTGATTGATCGCATCGCCACCGGCAAGGCGCCCACTGCGGTGAAACAGTTGCGGGCGCTGATCAAGCGCGAGCAGCAGGCCCATGCGCGCGGCGACCGCCGCCAGGCGGTACGCCTGTCCGGCGATTTCCATGTGCTGCTGGCCGAGGTGTCGGGCAGCAGCATCCTGGCCCGCCTGATGCGCGAGCTCACGCCGCTGACCTGCCTGGCCATCCTGACCTTCGAGGCGCCGACCGCAGTCGCCTGTCCGAACGACGAGCACGCGCTGCTGGTCGATGCGATCGAAGCCGGCGACGTCGAGGGTGCCTCGAACCTGATGATCGAACACCTGAATCACATCGAGAACGCGCTCAAGCTCGATGCGCAAGAGGTCCAGGAAATCGACCTGGCCGATGTCCTGTTCGGCTGACTCCCGGGCTCGCGCACTTCGCGCCGCAGCGGCGAACCCTGGCCTACGCCATCAGCGGTGAGAACGACCCGGCGCCCAGCACCTGCTGCGCATGCCACGCGAGCTGCAGCACGCGGGCGTCCGAGAAGCGCGGCCCGGCGATCTGCAGCCCGACCGGCAGGCCCTGGCGGCCGGTGCCACAGGGCAGCGACAACGCCGGTACGCCGCCGTAGTTGAAGATCGGCGTGAAGGCCGCATGTCCGCGCGGGCCGGCCGGCAGGCCACCGATCTCTCCCGGTCCTAGGCTGCCGAGCGGCCAGGCCTCGACCGGGCTCACGGGACACAGCAGCGCGTCGTAGCGCGAGAAGAACTGCGTGAAGCTCGCGTGGAAATCTTCGCGCAGCTTCAGCAACTCGGTCACGCGCGTGCCGGAGATGCCGCAGCCCAGTTCGATCTGCGCGCCGATGTCGGGGTCGATCCGTTCGGGCGTCTTGCGCCAGATCGCACCGAAGCGCTGCGCCAGACCCGCCTGCTGCAGCGCGATCAACGGATACTCACGCGCCTCGGGCGGCCAGGCCGGATCAGCCCGTTCGATCTGCCAACCCGCGGCGCGCAGTTGCTCCACCGCCGCCTCGAGCGTGGCGAGCACGTCAGCATCGATGGCCAGGCCGCAGCCCAGGTCCGGCGACCAGGCAAGCTTCAGCGGCTGCAGCGGTGTCTTCAGGCCGGCCATCACATCAGCCATGGCGAAGACGGGCGACGACAGCGTGTCGGCCGGTTCCCAGGCGGTGAGCGCGTCCAGCATGAAGGCCACGTCCTCCACATCGCGCCCGATCTGGCCGATGACCGACAGCAGGTGGTTCGGATCGTCGAAGCCCCAGGGATTGGGCACGCGGCCGAGCGTCGGCTTCATGCCGACCAGCCCGGTGTGCGCGGCCGGCCGGCGCACCGAGCCGCCCGCGTCGGTGGCCAGCGCCAGCGGGCCGAGGCCCGAAGCCACTGCGGCCACCGCGCCGCCCGAGGAGCCGCCCGGCGTGCGCTGCAGGTCCCAGGGATTGCGCGTGGCGCCGTGCAGCGGCGTGTCGGTGATGCCCTTGCAGGCAAACTCGGAACAGTTGGTCACACCCAGCGGCACGGCGCCCAGCGACCGCATCCGCGCCACGCACCATGAATCCCGCGGCGCCACGAAGTCCTCGAACACCTTGGAGCCGAAGGTGGCCGGACGGCCACCGAGCCAGAGGTTGTCCTTCACGGTGAAGGGCACGCCGGCCAGCGGCAGCAGCTCGCCGACGGCAAGACGCGCATCGACCGCGCGCGCCGCCGCCAGCGGTACGGCGGCATCGAAGTCCGCAAAGGCATTGAGCCGCGGCTCCAGCCGCCTCACCCGCTCGCACATCGACTGCGCGACCTCGGTGGCGGACAGCGCACGGTCGCTCACCCGCGCGGCAAGGTGCCGGGCGGTCCAGCGGTGGATTTCGTCGGTCATGGGAATTTCCTTCTGTCGACTGGATGCACCAGCCCTTTGATTTTGTATCCAATTTGGTGCGGCACTGCACCGGATTGCAACGGTCGACGGCGACCTCGCGACTCCCCATGCAAGACTGATTCCAACCGCTCGCAAGGCGGTCTCTCTTGCGGGACATGTTTGACGTATCCATTTCAAGATTGGATACAAACTTGGCACGGTGATTGCGTCAGCTCGGCACCATGGAATCGAACGCCGGACAAAGCCTGACCCTCGACGACGTCGTGCACCGCTACGGCGGCTCGCTCGCGGTGGACCACGTGACGCTGGAGATCGCCGCCGGCGAGCTGGTGGCTTTGCTGGGCCCCAGCGGCTGCGGCAAGACCACGCTGCTGCGCATCATCGCCGGCTTCATCCATCAGACCGGTGGCAAGGTGGTGGTGGGCGGGCGCCGCATCGACGAGCTGCCGCCCGCGCGGCGCAACGTGGGCATCGTGTTCCAGAACTACGCGCTGTTCCCGCACATGACCGTGGCCGAGAACGTCGGCTACGGCCTGGCCGCGCAGCGCGTCGACCGCAACGCCGCGGCCAAGCGCACCGCGCAGATGCTCGACATGGTGCAACTCGGCCACCTCGCGGGCCGACTGACGAAGCAGTTGTCGGGCGGCCAGCAGCAGCGCGTGGCGCTGGCGCGCGCGCTGGCCATCGAGCCGCGCGTGCTGCTGCTCGACGAGCCGTTCTCCGCGCTGGACAAGAGCCTGCGGCTGGACATGCAGATCGAGATCAAGCGCATCCAGCGCGCCGCCGGCACCACCGCGATCATCGTCACCCACGACCAGGAAGAAGCGCTGGGCATGGCCGACCGCGTGGCCGTGCTGAGCCAGGGCCGGCTCGAGCAGTTCGCGCCGCCCTCGCAGGTGTACGACACGCCCGCCACCTATTTCGTGAACCAGTTCGTCGGCACCGCCAACGTGCTGCCCGGCACGCTGCAGTCGAATGCGGCGGACCGCGCCGTGGTGCGGCTGGACAACGGCACGCCCCTGTGGACGCGCCCGGCCGCCGGCCTGCCCTCGGGCAGCAAGGTGGTGGCCTGCGTGCGCCCCGAGAACTTGCGCCTGTGCGACGAGGCGCCCGACGCGCTCGAAGGCGTGGTCGAGCTCGGCATGCCGCTGGGCGCGACCATCGTCCACGAGATCCGCACCGCGGCCGGCCTGCGGCTCAAGCTCACCGAGCCGCGCGCACCGGGCAGCGGCCCGCGCGCGACCGGCGAGCGCGTGTGGCTGCGGCCCGCCTCGGCCGACAGCGTCATGGTGTTCGCCGCGGCCTGAACACGCCTGCCGATTTTCTTCGTCCCCCACTCCTCCTCCAACTCACAAGGACCGTCATGCAACTCAACCGTCGCCACCTGCTCGGCAGCGCGCTCACCCTGGGCGCGATGGAGCTATTTCCCGGCATCAGCCATGCGCAGGCGCGCAAGCTGGTGTTCGCCACCTTCACCGGCAGCTGGGAGGAGGCCCACCGCGACGTGCTGGTGCCTGCCTTCAAGAAAGCCAGCGGGCAGGACATGCTGCTCGACGCGATGCTCTCGGTCGACCAGATCGCCAAGGTCTCGGCCGCGCGCAGCAACCCGCCCATCGACGTGATGCTGCACGACCCGGGTCCGGCGCTGGTCGCCATCGCGCAGGACCTGGTGGAGCCCTTCCCCGTGGCTTCGAGCAAGAACTACAAGGACCTGATCCCTGAGGCGCAGGACCCGATGGGCCCGTCGATGTTCTTCCAGGTCGTGGGCCTGACCTACAACCCCGAAACGGTGAAGAAGCCGCCGACCTCGTGGGCCGACCTGTGGAACCCCGAATACAAGGGCCGCGTGGGCATCACCAACCTCAACTCGACGCTCGGCACGGGCTTTCTCGTGGAAATCGCGCGCATGCACGGCGGCAACGAGGGCAACGTGGAAGAGGGCTTCAAGGCCATCGAAAAGCTCAAGCCCAACCTCGCGGCCGTCGCGGCCAACCCCGGCGCCCTCGCGGCGCTGTTCCAGCAGGGGCAGGTCGACATCAGCCCGGGCAACTTCAACGCCATCCAGATCCTCAAGGCGCGCGGCGTGCCGGTGGAGTTCGTGGCGCCGAAGGAAGGCGCCATTGCCTTCAAGACCAGCATCCACATCGTCAAGAACTCGCCCAACAAGGCGCTGGCCGCGCAGCTCATCGACGTGGCGCTGTCGCCCGAGGTGCAGGGCAAGCTCATGGGCAGCCCCTACCTCGTGGTGCCGACCAACGCCAAGGTGAAGATGGGCGGCGAGATCGCCAAGGTGCTGGCCAGGAACACGGCCGACATGAAGAAGAAGTTCGTGTTCCAGGACTGGAAGAAGATCAACGAGAACCGCTCGGCCTGGATCGACCGCTTCAACCGCGAGATCAAGCTCTGACCGGCTGAACCACCGAAGACCGCACGATGACCACCGCCGCGCTCAAGGGCCCCCCCGTCACCGGGTACAGCCTGGCCTTCGCCTCGCCGCTTGCGGCGTTCTTCGTGCTGTTCTTCCTGGCGCCGCTGCTGCTGCTGATCGTCATCAGCCTGTATGCGACGCCCGAGCTGAAGTCCTTCGGCCCCGACCAGTACGTGAAGATCGCCACCGACCGCTTCAGCCTGCCGGTGCTGTTCGACACCCTCTGGCTCGGCGTGCAGACCACGCTGCTGTGCCTGGTGCTGGGCTATGCACTCGCATGGAGCTACGTGCGCAGCCCGGGCGCCGTGCAGAAGGTGCTCATGCTGATCATCGTCATGCCGCTGCTCACGAGCGTGGTGGTGCGCACCTTCGCGTGGGTCGTCATCCTGGGGCGCCAGGGCATCGTGAACGCGGCGCTCATGGAGCTCGGCTGGATCGGCTCGCCGCTCAAGCTGCTGTACACGCGCGGCGGGTTGATCGTGGCGCTAGCCAACGTGCAGCTGCCGCTGATGGCGCTGCCGCTGATCACCGCGCTGCAAAAGCTCGACCCGAACCTGGAGGACGCCTCCTCGGCGCTCGGCGCCAGCGCGCTCTACACCTTCGTGCGCGTCACGCTGCCGCTCACGCTGCCCGGCATCCTGGCGGGCTGCCTGCTGACCTTCGCGGCCAGCATCACCGCCTTCATTTCGCAGTCGCTGATCGGCGGCGGCCAGATGCTGTTCATGCCCATGTACATCTACCAGCAGGCCTCGTCGCTGCAGAACTGGCCCTTTGCCGCGGCCATCTCGCTCGTGTTCCTCGTGGCGGTGATGGCGTGCGTGACGCTGTTCAACATGCTGGGGCGCCTCGGCCGGGGCCTCGCACCATGAGCGCGCGACGCCACGAGCCCGCCACCATCGCGCTGACCTGCGTGCTCGGCGGCATCGCCGCGCTCGCCACGCTGCTGCTGCTCGCGCCCACGGTCGTCGTGATCGTGCTGTCGTTCACCAGCGGGTTTTCGCTGAAGTTCCCGCCGCCGGGCTATTCGCTGCGCTGGTACGAGTCGCTGCCCGATGCCTTTCAGCTGCAGTACGCGGCGCTCAACAGCCTGAAGGTGGCCTCGGCCTCCACGCTGCTTGCGGTGCTGCTCGGCGTGGCGGCGGCGCTGGCCATCGCGCGCTCCGAGAAGACCATGGCGCGCGTGCTCGATTCGCTCTTCATGTCGCCGCTCATTCTTCCGGCGCTGGCCTTCGGGCTGGCCTCGCTCATCTACTTCTCGCGCATCGGCATCGAGCTGTCGCTGTGGACGCTGGTCATCGGCCACACGGTGGCGGGCGTGCCCTACGTCATCCGCACGACCGTGGCGGCGCTCTCGCAGCTGCCGCCCGCGCTGCTGGAGAGCTCGGCCAGCCTGGGCGCGAGCCGCGCCTACACCTTCCGCCGCGTGACGCTGCCGCTGATCGCGCCGGGCATCGCCGCCGGCGCCTTCATCAGCTTCATGTCCTCCTTCGACAACGTGCCGGTGTCGCTCTTCCTGCGCGACGCGTCCACCGACATGCTGCCGATCCGCATGTGGCAGGACCTGGAAGGCCGGCTCGACGTGAGCATCGCGGCCGTCTCGAGCCTGATGGTGCTCGTCACGCTGGTCCTGATGATCGCGATGGAGCGCCTGACCGGCATCAGCAAACGCATCCGGTGACGCGCCGGGCCCCTGCGAGGAAGACGGCATGACCGATCCAGTGACCACCCACGCCCACCATGCCCTTGCAGCGTGCACGACGCACCTAGGCAGGAGCGATTCGGCTAGTTTTGTATCCAATTTTTCTTTCATATTGAATTCAATTCAGGCACAGCACTTGCTCCACGAGAGACAGGCGGCGCCCCGTCGTCCATCCACCCTTTTTCCTCCAGGAACCCGAATGTTCAGATCCCTTGCGAAATTCGTGCTGGCGGTGGCGGCCATGCTGCCGCTGGCCGGCCAGGCCCAGGACGTGCCGTCGATCAAGCTCGGCTATGCCAAGTGCGCCCACTGCACGCCGCTGTCGCTCACGCCGCAGCATGCCGCCAACGTCAAGCTTGAGGCCATCGGGTTCAACACCGGCAACGACGTGCTGACCGCGCTGCTGTCCAAAAGCATCGACGTGGCCCAGGTCACCTACCTGCACTACGCCACCGCGCTGGACAAGGGCTTCGACGTGGTCGCCATCTCGGGCCAGGTCAACGGCGGCTCGCAGCTCCTCGTGGGCAACGACCTGGCCGTCAAGGAGAACGACTGGGCCAGCCTGAAGAAGGTCATTGCCGAGTACAAGGCGGCCGGCAAGCCGTTCCGCGTGGCGGCCTCGCGCGGCAATGCGCAAGACATCCACATGCGCGGCGCCTTTGCCAGGCAGAGCATCGACGTCAACAAGGACGTGCAGTTCATCAACATCCCCAACCCTTCCGACCACGTGCAGGCGCTGCGCCGCGGCGAGGTCGAGCTCATCTGCTCGGTCGATCCCTTCGCCACGCAGATTCGCCAGCTCGGTGCCGCGAAGTTCTTCGCCTTTCCCTATGACCAGGCCGCCGGCAAACTCACCAACCTGATCGTGACACGCTCCGACGTGATCGCCAGCAAGCCCAAGGCGGTGGAAGAGACGGTGCGCTCCATCGTCAAGGTCAACGACATGATGTCGGCCAACAAGCCGCTGTTCGTCGACACCATCCAGAAGGTCACCGGCCTGGACAAGGCCATCGCCACCGGTGCGGTGGAAAACCTCTATCCCGACTACCGGATGTACCGCGCGCCGGCCGTGGCCATCGGAGCGATGATGCGCGACCTGAAGTACATCGGCTCCGACGTGTCGGCGCAGATCGAGAAGAACATGGACTACCGCTTCCTCGAGGCGGCCACGGGCAAGCCGAAGTCGGTGCTCGGTTACTGAGTGCCGGGCGTGACGATGGCGGTGCCTTCCCCTCTGGCCGGTTACTACCGGCGCTTCTATCTGCGTATTGAGCGCGCCATCGTGCCGGTGCTGGTGCTCGTGGGGTGGGAGCTGTTCTCCCGCTCGGGCATTCTTCCGCGTGCCCTGCTGCCGGCCCCCTCGCAGGTGCTGGTGGCGTGGGCCGACTGGGTCTTCGCGACCGACGGCAACACGCAGAGCTACAGCGGCCGGTGGATCTTCGACACCCTTGCGAGTGCCAGCCGCGTGTTCGCGGGCTTTGCGCTGGCGACGCTGCTGGGCGTGGGCATCGGCATGGCGATCGGCTGGTCGCACACGGTCGAGAAGCTCATCGAGCCGCTGCTGCAGGTGCTGCGTCCGGTGCCGCCGGTGTCGTGGATTCCGCTGGCCATCATCTGGTTCGGCATTGCCGACAAGCCGGCGATCTTCCTGGTGTTCCTGGGCTCGTTCTTCCCGGTGCTGCTGAGCACCATCCACGGGGTGAAGACCTGCGACCGCAACCTGCTGCGCGCGGGTGCCATGGCCGGCGGCTCGCCGCGCAAGCTGCTGGGCCACATCGTGTTCCCGGCGGCGCTGCCGAGTATCTTCTCGGGCCTGCGCATCGCGATCGGCTCGGCCTGGATGCTCACCGTGACGGCCGAGATGGTGGCCGTCAAAAGCGGCGTGGGCTACGTGCTGTGGGACTCGTACTACTTCCTGCGCTACGACCTCGTGATCGCGGCCATGGTCAGCATCGGGCTGCTCGGGTTCCTGAGCGACCTAGCCATCAAGCTCATCGCCGCGCGCGTGCTGCGCTGGCAGCGCGGCTCCACCCTGCAGGCCAAGGAAGGCTGACACCGCCATGACCCTCATCACCATCGAGCGCGTCTCGCGCCTGTTCAACGACCCCCGAGACCGGAAGGGCTACACCACCGTGAAGGCACTCGACGACATCAGCCTGAGCGTGGGGCGCAATGAATTCCTCTGCCTGCTGGGCCCCAGCGGCTGCGGCAAGTCGACCCTGCTCAACATGATCGCGGGCTTCGACAAGCCCAGCAGCGGCACCGTGTCGGTCGGCGGACAGGTCGTGACCGCGCCGGGCTCCGACCGCGGCTTCGTCTTCCAGCAGCCCACGCTGATGCCCTGGCTCACGGTCTGGGAGAACGTGGCCTTCCACCTCACGATGCGTGGCACGGACAAGCGCGTGAGCCGCGAGAAGGCGCAGCGCTTCATCGACATGGTGCGCCTCACCGGCTTCGAGAACCACTTTCCGAGCGAGCTCTCCGGCGGCATGAACCAGCGGGTGGGCATTGCGCGCGCGCTGCTCATGAACCCGGAGGTGATCCTCATGGACGAGCCCTTCGGCGCGCTCGACGAGCAGACCAAGATGGAGATGCATGCCGAGCTAGTGCGCATCTGGCGCGAGAGCCAGAGCACCATCGTCTTCGTGACGCACGGTATCGACGAGTCGCTGGCGCTGGGTACGCACGTGGCCGTGATGTCGGCGCGCCCGGGCCGCATCCGCGAGCTGTTGCCCATCGACCTGCCGCGCCCGCGGGACGCGACCAGCCCTCAGTTCAACGACTACAAGCGCCACATCCTGCAGCTGCTGCGGCCCGAGGCCGCCGTGCCGGCCTGAGCGCAACCCTGCCTATCCAGAGAGACATCATGACCGAATTCGACCTTGTCGTGCGCAATGCGCGCGTCGTCACGGCTTCCGACACCTTCGATTGCGACATCGGCATCAGCGAAGGGCGCATCGTGCAGCTCGGGGCGAAGCTCGGTGCTGCCGCGCGCGAGATCGATGCGGTCGGCTGCACCGTGACGCCCGGCGGCGTGGACGCCCACTGCCATCTTGACCAGCCGATGCCGCCACCCACGCGCAACGCCGATGACTTCGACACCGGCACGCGCTCGGCGGCTTGCGGAGGCACGACGACCGTGATTCCATTCGCCGCGCAGCAAAAGGGCCAGTCGCTGCGCGCGGCGGTCGAGGACTATCGCGCACGTGCTGCCGGCAAGGCGCACGTCGACTACGCCTTCCACCTGATCGTGAGCGACCCGACCCCCACGGTGCTGAAGGAAGAGCTGCCGGCGCTGATCAAGGAAGGCTTCACGTCTTTCAAGATCTACATGACCTACGACGACATGAAGCTCGACGACGGCCAGATCCTCGACGTGCTGGCGGTGGCGCGCGAACACGGCGCAATGGCGATGCTGCATGCCGAGAACGCCGACTGCATCGAGTGGCTGACCAAGCGGCTCGAGGCCGCAGGCCGCACCGCGCCGCGCTTCCATGCACATGCGCGGCCGATGCTGGTGGAACGCGAGGCGACGCACCGCGCCATCGCACTGGCCGAACTGGTCGACGTGCCGATCCTCATCGTTCACGTGTCGGGCCGCGAGGCCGTCGAGCAGATCCGCTGGGCGCGCGCGCATGGCCTGAACGTGTTCGCCGAGACCTGCCCGCAGTACCTGTTCCTGACGGCTGAAGACCTGGGCATCGACGACAGCTACAAGGGCGCGAAGTGCGTGTGCAGCCCGCCACCGCGCGACAAGGCCAACCAGCAGGTGATCTGGGACGGACTCAACGACGGGCTGTTCACGGTTTTCTCGTCGGACCATGCGCCTTTCAAGTACGACGCACCCGAAGGCAAGAAGCCCGATGGCGAAGAGGTCGCGTTCCGCCACATTCCCAACGGCATTCCGGGCATCGAGACGCGCATGGCGCTGCTCTGGTCCGAAGGCGTTCTGGCCGGCCGCATGACGGCCAACCGCTTCGTCGAACTCACCGCCACCGGCCCCGCCAAGGCCTATGGTCTGCATCCGCGCAAGGGCACGATCGCGGTCGGCGCCGATGCCGACCTCGTGATCTGGGACGAACGCGACTTCGTGCTGAAGAACGAGCAGCTTCACCACGAGGTCGACTACACGCCTTATGAAGGCATGCAGCTCAAAGCCTGGCCCGGCGTGACGCTGAGTCGCGGCGAGGTGGTATGGGATGGCCGCAGCTTTCATTCGCATTTGGGGCGCGGCAAACTGCTGGCCTGCGGCGTGCCGACGTTGATGCCCAAGCGCCGCTGAGCGAGCATTGCCTGCCATGCGCCTGCTGATCATCAACCCCAACATCTCCGAGAGCGTCACTGCCCTGATCGAGACCGAGGCGCGACGCGCGGCCTCGCCCGGCACGCAGATCACGATGCAGACGGCGGCCTTGGGCGTGGCCTACATCGAGACACGCTTCGAAGCGCTGATCGGCGCGTACGCGACCGCGCAGCTCGCGGCCGAGCACCATGCGGGGCACGACGCGGTGATCGTCGCGGCCTTCGGCGATCCGGGCCTCGCGGCCTTGCGCGAGGTGCTTGCGGTGCCGGTGCTGGGCCTCACCGAATCGGCGCTGGCCACGGCCTGCCTGCTGGGCCACCGCTTCTCGATCATCGCGATCTCGCAGCGCATCCGGGCCTGGTATCACGAGGTGGTCGAAGCGAACGGGCTTGTCGGCCGGCTCGCCAGCATCCGCGCGCTGGACCGTCCGCTCGCGAGCATCGGCAACGTGCAGGGCGAGCACGAAGAGGCGCTGCACGCGCTGTGCGAGCGCTCGGTGAACGAAGACGGCGCCGAGGTCATCGTGCTGGCCGGCGCACCGCTGGCAGGCCTGGGGCGGGCGCTGCACGGGCGGCTGCCAGTGCCGGTGGTCGACGGCGTATCGAGTGCGGTGCGCCATGCCGAGAGCCTCGCCGCGCTGCAACCCGGCAAGGCCATCGCAGGCAGCTTCGCGCCGCCACCGGTCAAGCCGAACCGCGGCCTGCCCGAGGCGCTCGCGCGCCTGCTCGACGGCCGGACGCCTTCTTGAGCAGCGCCATCGCGCGGACGCTGCCGGCCATGACGGCCGTGCAGGCGCTGGTCGCCATGGGCACTTTCGCGCTGTCGGTGCTGGCACCACAGCTCGGGGTCGACGTCCAATCGCTCGGGCTCCTGGGCAGCGTCATGTTCGGCATCGGCGCACTCTCTTCCATGATGGCCGGCTGGGCAATCCGCCGCTTCGGCGACCTGCAGCTCGCCGGCCTCTGCATGGCCGCGGTGATGCTCGCGATGCTGTGCCTCACGGTCGAGGCGCTGGGCGTCGGCCCGGCGCGCTGGTCCTTCTGGCCGGCCGTGTTCCTGCTAGGCCTGTCCTTCGGACCCGAGACGCCAGCCAGCGCCTCGGTGCTCTCGCGCGTCACGCCGCTGGCGCGCCGGCCCTGGATCTTCTCGGTGCGGCAGACCGGCAACCAGATCGGTGCCATTTCCGCGTCGCTGCTGCTGCCCCTGCTGCTGGTGCAGCACGCGGCCTGGCCCTTCGCGCTGGTGGCGGTACTGGCGCTTGCCGTGGGTGCCTGGTGCCTGGGCCTGGTGCGCAGCGACGGCGGCGCGCCCGTCGCCCCCTTGTCGAGCGGTGCCAGTGGTCTGCCCGAACTGGTCGCGTCGCCGATGTTGCGCCTGCTCACGCTGACCATGCTGGTCTATATGTCGACCCAGGTCTGCCTCAACTTCTTCGCGATGAGCCATGCGGTGCGGCACTGGCAACTGCCGGTGCCCGTCGCCGCGAGTTGGGTCGCACTGATGCAGGCAGCGGGCCTTGTCGGCCGGCTGCTGTGGGGCCGCGTGGCGCAGCGGCCGGGCGTGTCGACCGTCCGGCTGCTCGGCGGACTCGGGCTGACAATCGGTGCGGCCGGCCTGCCGCTGTTTCTGTGGCCGGGCACGCCGCCGCCTGCGGCACTGGCGCTGCTGTTCGCAGTGGTCGGCATCAGTGCGAGCGGATGGAACGGCGTGATGGTGGCCGAGATCTCGCGGATCGCCGGGTCCTTGCGCGCGGGCGCCGTCACCGGTGCCGCCCTGCTGTTCGGCTACACAGGCATCGCGATCGCGCCGCTGGCCTTTGCCGCGATAGGCAGCGCCGCGGATACCGGCACGGCCTTCGCCGTGCTGCTCGGGATGACCGTCATCATGGGCCTGACCCTGCTGCTGCAGCGCCGCTGACGGGGCGCCAGAAGGAAGTCCGCTTCGCCAGCGGTTCGACGACCCCAACCAACGCCGCAACATTGATATTGCTTCCCGAAGATGGTCCGTCGGGTCGGTCGACGCAGACAGTCTGGTGCGTTGATCACCGCGTGGGCCATGCTGCGCGGACGCAGACGTGTGTCGCGCAGTCCGTCCCCGCCTCTGCGGGCGGCCAACAGTCGGTCCAAGTCGCCTACCACAGCCAGCAAATACTGCGTATCGACGCTGTTCTGACGAAGTGCCCTCCCGCAGCCGATAAGCCGTTTTGACGGAGCCTTGCGCATCACTCATGCCGGTGGCTTCCCCTGGACTTTCACACCACCCGCGCCTTGAGCCTCATTGCGAAAGCGGGACTCCCTGACCCACGGCTCCAGCGGGCGCTTCATGTCCACGGGGCCCATTCTGACGGTACGGACAAGAACGGCTGCCATCAGGAAAAGGCAACCGGCACCAGGCACTGCCACTGAGTCGTCGGTTCCCAGCAAGCATTCCGTCACCACGAATTCCCCTTCGCAGCGCGTGCCTCTTTCGAGCGTTTCGTATCCCCCCTGATAGGATACGGCGGTGCACGGCGAACACCTCCACCAAAGTCACTCTGACCTGATCAAGCGCCTCAAGCGCGCAGACGGGCACCTGCAAAACGTCATCGAGATGATGGTGAGCGGGCGCGAATGCGCGGACGTCGCGCAGCAGTTGCACGCAGTCGAGAAGGCGATCAGCGCAGCCAAGAAGCTCCTGATCCACGATCACCTGGATCACTGTCTCGAGGAGATCGCCAAGTCGCCTCGCGACTTCGGCACGGCCATCGCCGAATTCAAAGACATCACGAAGTACCTGTGACCGCGCGTGCCTTCCAGCTGTCGGAGCCGGCCGCCCCTGCCAAGGCCGGGGTGATGCTGCTCATGCGCTGGTTGCTGGTGCTGGTCATCGCCGTGGATCTGATCAGTTCGCCGTTCCACGCGCATCACCACGAAAGCGGCCCCGAGGGCTACTCGAGCCACGCCAGCCAGCTGGATGCGGGTCACTCGTCCTTCGAGCAAGCGGCTCAAGATGACGACCATTTGCTGCATGTCGACTCGGACAATGCGGATGCGGACCACCGTGGCGGGCATTCAATGTCGGCGCTTCAAGGCACCCCGATCCAACTCGCCAGCCCAGACTCCGCACCGAAGTTCCTGGCGCTCGTTCCTCTGTTCGTTTTTGTCGGGCTCCTCACGCAGCCCATGGCCGAAGCGCTGGTGCGCTGGCGCCCAGGTCGAGAGCGGGTGCCCATCCCGCTGTTTCGAACCGTTCCTCCTGACGGCCGCGCGCCGCCCTCACTCCACGTTTGAAGCCCTGGCGGCGCCATAGCGCGCTGCCTTCTCCTCGTCGCCTGACTGCGCGACGGGATCGCTTTCTCGTGGAGTTTCTATGTCCTATTTGCTCGCTCGCCGTGCCGCGCTCGGCTGCGCGTCCATTTTTCTCATGGTGGCCAGCGCCGTTGCGGCGACGCCATCGACCGCCGAATTCCCGGTGTCCGCCGCACAGATGCAGGCCCTCGGCATCACGCTCGCTCCGCTGGAAAAGCCATCGGCGATCAGCGGCATGGCCTATCCCGCCCGCGTGGTGGTGCCCCCCAGCGGCAATCAGGTCATCAGCGCCCCGTTCAGCGGGCGGGTAGAAGAGCTGCTCGTCGACGAGCAGCAACCCGTCAAGGCCGGCCAACCGCTGCTGCGCCTGAGCAGTCCAGAATATGGCGACCTGCAGCTCAAGCTGCTGGAGGCGGCCAGCAAGGCCAAGCTGACCGGCCAGACCGCCGCGCGCGAGCGACAGCTCTTCACCGAGGGGATCATTCCGGAGCGGCGTGTCCAGGAAGCCAATGCAGCCAATCAGGAGGCCGCGGCCCGCCTGCGGTTTGCAGAAGCCTCGCTGCGCCTCGCCGGGGTCGATCCCGCAGCCATTCGGAAGATGGGAGACGCAGGCAACCTGCAGGACGGCCTCGTCGTGCGCGCCAGAAGCGCAGGAACGGTGGTCGACCTGGATGTGAAGGCCGGGCAGCGAGTGCAGGGCTCCGATTCCCTGCTGCGCCTGGTCAACACGTCACAGCTCTGGCTCGACATCCAGATCCCATCCGATCGTCAACAGCAGGCCCTCTCGAGCAAGACCGCCGGCTCGATCACGGTGGTCGGCCACGAAGCCAGTGCGACACCGATGTCGGTCGGAGCCACGGTGAGCGACAACCAGACGGTCACGCTGCGCGCTCGGGTGGTGGGCGGCGGCGAGCTGCTGCGCCCCGGCGAAGTCGTGCAGGTCAAGGTTCCGTTCGCGGAGAACACCGCCGGCTGGGCATTGCCCCTGCCAGCGATTGCCCGCCAGGATGACAAGGCCTACGTGTTCGTCCGAACCGAAAAGGGCTTCGTCGCGCAGCCGGTCAATGTCATCTCCAGCGCGGGCCAATCGGTCCAGGTCACCGGCAATCTGCACGCTGGCCAGCAGGTGGCGACCGGCTCCGTGATCGCACTGAAGGCGGCCTGGCTCGGCAAGAGCGGAAGCAACTGACATGCTCAATCGCCTTGTTCAGTTCGCGCTGTCGCAGCGCCTGTTCGTGCTGCTTGCGACCGCTCTGCTTGCGGGCTTTGGCTGGTATGCCTTCCGCAATCTGCCGATCGATGCCTTTCCCGACGTGTCCAGCACACAGGTGAAGGTCATCATGAAAGCGCCCGGCATGACGCCGGAAGAAATCGAGAGCCGCATCGCCGGCCCGATCGAGGTCGAGATGCTCGGCATCCCGCAGCAGCGCATGCTGCGCTCGGTGTCCAAGTACGGCCTCGTGGACGTGACGGTGGATTTCCTGGACGGCACGGACATCTACTGGGCCCGCCAGCAGGTGTCCGAGCGCTTGGCCAACATCTCCGCCGACCTGCCCGCCGGCATCAGCGGCGGGATGGCGCCCGTCACCACGCCGCTGGGCGAAATGTTCATGTTCACCGTCGAGGCCGACGGGATGTCGCTGGAGGACCGGCGCAGCCTGCTCGACTGGGTCATCCGGCCAGCCCTGCGTGCGGTGCCGGGCGTGGCCGATGTGAACGCACTGGGCGGCAAGGTGCGCAGCTTCGAGGTGGTGCCGGACCCCGTCAAGCTGTTGGCGCTCGGCGTGTCGACCGCGCAGCTCAAGAGCGCCATCGAAGCCAACAACCGCAACGACGGCGCAGGCCGGCTCGGCGAAGGCGGCGAAGTGCTGCTGGTGCGCAGCGAAGGAAACATCAAGACCACGGACGACCTGCGCGCGATCGTGGTCAGTCGCAAGGACGGCAACCTGGCGCGGCTGGGCGACGTGGCGCAGGTGCGCCACGGCAGCGTCACGCGCTACGGTGTCGTGACCAAGGACGGCAAGGCTGAAGCGGTCGAGGGCCTGGTGCTCGGGCTCGCGGGCGCGAATGCCCAGAAAGTGGTCGAAGGCGTGACCACGAAGCTCGAAGAGCTCAAGTCCACGCTGCCCAAAGGGGTGGAGATCAAGGTCTTCTACAACCGCGCCGAGCTCGTCAAGAAGGCCGTTGGCACGGTGTCCACCGCGCTGATCGAAGCGACGCTTATCGTGCTGGTCCTGCTGGGCGCCTTCCTTGGCAACGTGCGCGCAGCCGTGGCGGTCGCCGTCATCCTGCCGCTGTCGGCACTGAGCACCTTCATCCTGATGCGCGCCTTCGGCATGTCGGCCAACCTGATGAGCCTGGGCGGCCTGGCCATCGCGCTGGGCATGCTGGTGGACGCCGCGGTCGTGGTGGTCGAGAACATCGTGCAGCACCTGGGGCAGCAAACCGCCAAGGGAAGACTGCCACGGCTGCACGTCGTTTTGCGCTCCGTGCGCGAGGTGTCGGTGCCGGTCTCGGCCGGCATCCTGATCATCATCACGGTGTTCTTGCCGCTGCTGACTTTGCAAGGCTTGGAAGGCAAGTACTTCGTCCCCGTGGCAATGACCATCGTCTTCGCGCTGATCAGTTCGCTCGTACTGTCGCTCACAGTGATCCCGGTGCTGTCGTCCTTCCTGCTGAAGAAGGCGGCGCATGAAGACCCCTGGCTGCCGCGCAAGCTGCTCAAGCTTTACGAGCCCGCTTTGAGCTGGGCGCTGAGCCACCAGCGTGTGGTGTTCATCGTCGCCGGTCTGATGCTCGTGGTGGCGGCCGGCGTCTATACCCAGGTCGGCAAGACCTTCCTGCCGACGATGGACGAAGGCGACATCATCGTGGGCATCGAGAAGCTCCCCTCGGTGAGCCTGGAAGAAACCGCTGCGCTGGACCTGAAGATCCACCAGGCGCTCATGAGCCAGATCCCGGAAATCACCGGCGTGGTGGCGCGCGCCGGCTCCGACGAGATCGGGCTCGATCCAATGGGCCTGAACCAGACCGACACCTTCCTCGTGCTCAAGCCGCGTGCCGAGTGGAAGCTGGCCAACAAGGATGCGCTGGTCGCCCGGATCCGCGAGGTGCTCGATCAGATGCCGGGCATCAGCTACAGCTTCACCCAGCCGATCGACATGCGCGTGTCCGAGATGATCATCGGTGTGCGCGGCGACCTCGCCATCAAGATCTTCGGCCCCGAGCTCGACAAGCTCAACGAGCTGGCGGGCCAGGTCGAGACGCTGATGAAGACGGTGCCGGGCAACCAGGACGTGTACACCGTCGAGAACGATGGCGTGCAGTATCTGCGGGTGGTCGTCGACCGCCTGAGCGCCGGGCGTTACGGCCTGTCGGTGGAGGACGTGCAGGATGCCTTGCGGGTTCAGATCGAGGGTCAGCGCGCCGGCACTGTGATCGACGGCAACCGGCGTATCCCGATCGTGATTCGCGGGCCCGACAGCGTAAAGATCTCGCCGGCCGAGTTTGCAGCCCTGCGCATCACGACGGCCGATGGCCAGAGCGTCCCGCTCGAAACCTTGGCCGCCCTGACGCGCGAGAGCGGTCCGGTGAAGATCGACCGCGAGATGGGCAGCCGCTACAGCGTGGTGATCGCCAATGTCACGGGACGCGACCTGGTCGGCTTCGTCGACGAGGCCAAGGCCAAGGTGGCGGCCGAGGTGAAGCTGCCCACCGGCTATCGCATCAGCTGGGGTGGCCAGTTCGAGAACCAGCAGCGCGCCGCGGCGCGGCTCACCCTCGTGGTGCCACTGGCGATCGGCTTCATCTTCCTGATCCTGTTCACCACCTTCGGGTCGGTGCGCCAGGCCCTGCTGGTGCTCAGCAACATCCCGTTCGCGCTCGTGGGCGGCATCGTTGGGCTCTGGGTCACCGGCGAGTACCTGTCGGTGCCGGCCTCGGTCGGCTTCATCGCGCTGCTGGGCATCGCGGTGCTCAACGGCGTGGTGCTGGTGAGCTACTTCAACCAGCTGCGTGCCGAGGGGCATGACTTGGTCACCTGCGTCACGCAGGGTGCCCGACGGCGGTTACGGCCGGTGCTGATGACGGCGGCGATCACTGCCTTCAGCCTGGTGCCGCTGCTCTTCACCAGCGGTCCGGGCTCCGAGATCCAGCGCCCGCTGGCGATCGTGGTGATCGGCGGCTTGATCACGGCCACCGCCCTGACGCTGATTCTTCTGCCGCTGTTGTATCTGCGGTTCGCCTACGCGCGCGATCAGCGCGACGACCCAACCCTGGAGGTGCGTCATGCATGAGTACTGCCTGAACCTGGTCTGCCCGCCCGCGGTCGAGGAGAAGTTGCTCGATGCTCTGCTGGAGAGCGAAGACAGCGAGGTTTTCACCAGCGTCCAGATTCACAGCCACGGCGCGCCCCACGGACGGTTGAGTGCGCAGGAACAGGTCATGGGCCGCAGCCGCGCGATGCAGATCCAGGTCCTGCTGAGCGGGGAGGTCCTGACGCAACTGCTCGAGCGTTTTCAACGCGACTTTGTCGGCACCGGCATCCGCTACTGGGCCTCGCCCGTGGCCTTCGAGGGAGAAATCAAATGAAGTTGTGGACCGGGATCGCAATGATCGCCTGGGCCTTGCCCGTGCTCGCCGAAAACCAGGCGACACCACCCGGCCTGCCTTCCACCGTCGCGGCGCGGCAGTGGATCGAACAGGATCCGGCTGTCCGCGAGGCCCGCAGTGCCCAGGCGGCTGCGAGCCATTCGGCAGCCATGATTGCCGCGTCGCCGAACGAATGGACCACCCGGCTCGCCGTGCAGCGGCGCAGCTTCGACGACGGCGGCCCCGCCTCCAAGGAGTGGCATGCGCAGCTGGAGCGCCCCATCCGCATCAACGGCAAGGCGGACCTCGACCGGCAGCTCGGTGAAACGGAGCAGATCATCGCGCAGGCCAAGGTTGGAGAGGCCGTCCACGAGGCCGCGCGCTCCCTGCTGGACCTGTGGATCGACGGGCTCTCTGCGACACAGGCCCAGAAACTCTTCCAGGAGCAGCAGTCTTTTGCGCAGGCCAACCTGAAAGCGGTGGAAAGCCGCAGGAGAGCGGGCGATGCCTCAACACTGGATGTCAGCGTGGCCACAGCCGACTTCGCCGATGTGGAGCGCCAGGCGAGCCTGGCGGCCTCCCACCTCGCCAAGGCGCGGGCCAAGCTGCGCGTTCGGTTCCCAGGCGCTCAATTGCCCGCGCAGCCGATGGCGGATCCGCGCCCACCGGCAGAGGCGGAGGCCCGGTGGCTGGAGCGCGTGCTGGAAGCCGCAGATCCGTTGCGCGTCGCAGAAGCACAGCTGCGCAAGGCCGAACTGGCCGCCTCACGCGCCTCGGCCGATCGCGTGCCCGATCCGACTGTCGGTGTCTTCGCGGCGTCGGAGGCGTTTCGCAAGGAACGCATCGTGGGCGTCAGCGTCAGCATTCCGTTGAGCGGCACCTACCGCGACGAGCGCATGAAGCAGGCGCTGCAGGAGGTCGAGGTGGCGCGCGCCGCTGTCGATCGGCAGAAGCGCGAGCTGGAGACGGCCGTGGCCGAGACCTACGCGGACGCCACCGGCCATCTCGCGCGCTGGCAACTCGCCGAGCGAGGCGCAGCGGCCACCGGCGAGAGCGCGCGCCTCACGCAGCGCGCGTATTCGCTGGGAGAAGCGGACCTGCAATCGCTGCTGCTGGCCCGGCGCCAGTTCCTCGAGGCTTTCCGCGCAGCGCTCGAGGCCCGTGCCGATGCGCTGCGCGCGACCTATCGGCTCCTCATCGACGCGCACCTGATCTGGGACCTGGCACTCGAGTGAGCACGCCTTGTCTCTCCCATCTTCCGAACCTTTGTCCATTGAAAGAGATTAGATGTTGATCCCTCACCGGAAACTCGCGTTGCTGGCGCTCGCCGTGCTGGCACTGCTGATCGGTCTGCCTTTTGACGTGCTCGCCCATGGCATCTCCGAAGCCGACCGCCAGCGCATGCTCAGCGGCGGCTACCTGCAGTACGTCGGCCTTGGCGCCACGCACATGCTCACCGGCTACGACCACCTGCTGTTCCTGTTCGGGGTGGTGTTCTTTCTCACAAGCTTCAAGGACGTGGCCAAGTTCGTCACCGTCTTCACGCTGGGCCACTGCATCACCCTGGTGTTCGCGACGTACTTCAAGATCACCTGGAATTACTACCTGATCGACGCCATCATCGCGATCAGCGTCATCTACAAGGGCTTCGACAACAACGGCGGCTTCCAGAAGTACTTCGACATGAAGTCGCCCAACCTGCTGGTTGCTGTGTTCGGCTTCGGATTGCTGCACGGCTTCGGGTTGTCCACGCGGCTGCAGCAGCTGCCGCTCGGCGACGACAGCACCTCGATGCTGATCCGCATCCTGAGCTTCAACCTCGGCGTCGAGATCGGCCAGATCGCCGCGTTGGCCGTGATGGTCGCGCTGCTGGCGCTCTGGCGTCATCGCCCCTCGTTCCGGCGCTTCAGCTTCGCCGCCAACCTTGCACTGGTCTACGCCGGCGTGTTGCTGCTGCTCATGCAACTGCATGGCTACCAGCACGACTCAGATCCCAACGGTTTCCGTTTCCCTGACCAAGAGCACAAGCACGCGCACGAGGACATGGAGATTGGAAAGACTGCCGATCCTGGCAGGGATTCCCTCGACTAACCATCATCAAGAAAGGATGACTCAATGAAGAAAATTGCGATGGCATTGGCCTCGTTTGCAGCCCTTGCCGGCGCCGGTTCCGCTATGGCCTCGGAGGGAAGCAGCTGCCACTTCCACGGCAACACGCCTGCGTCCGAAAAGGTCGCGGTCGATTGCGCCTCCCAGCGCAAGGCCTCGCTGGTCACCGGCGGCAAGCTCGACAAGAGCTGGGACGCCGTGAAAGTGGAGAAGGTCGAACAGATCGACGGCAAGAAGGGCAAGGAGTGGAAGGTGAGCTTCAAGAATGCCGCCGTCACGCAAGCCGACAAGAGCACGCTCTACGTCTTCCTCAGCCTGCCGGGCAACTACATCGCCTCGAATTTCTCGGGCAAGTAAACGTCGAGCTGGCCGCGCACAGAGGATTGGCATGACTTTCAAACGCTGTTGCGTGCTGGGTGCGCTTGCATGTGTCCTCAGCGTGCTGTCCGGCTGCGCCACCATCTACGAAGGCAGGTACGCCTTCAACGATGGTTGGCGAAAGGCCCGGGTGGAGGAAGTCGGCACCGCCTCGACGCTCCGGGGTGCTGCGCCGAGCGATTGCCGCAGCACTGCCACAACCGAGCAACTGACGACAGGCACATTCGCGTTGCTGTCGTATGCGGACCTCGGTCACCTCAGAAGGCGCATCGTCGCCTTGCCTGCACGTACCCGCTTTGAAGCGGGCGATGCTGTGTACGTCAAATTACGCAGCTGTTCCGGCGACGTGGCGCCGCAGCTGCTCTAGCCCGCACAGAGTCTCCGGGATTCCATTGCTGCATCCCCTCGGGGGGGATAGGATACGTCGACCGAACCAGGTTGCACTCAGCAGTACTTGAACGGCAAGCAAACATCACCCATGACAGTGCGAGTAGGACGCCAAATTGGAAAACTTCGCTCAACTTCTTCAATCCGGAAACGCCTGGGTCTTCATCCCGTCCGCGATCCTCTTGGGTGCCCTGCACGGCCTGGAGCCCGGGCATTCGAAAACGATGATGGCTGCCTTCATCGTTGCGGTCAGGGGTACGGTTGGACAGGCCGTCTTGCTCGGACTCGCGGCAACGCTCTCGCACACGGCGGTTGTCTGGGCCGTCGCGATGGGTGGCCTCTACCTCGGCCGCAACTGGAGTGCCGAGGAGACCGAGCCCTACTTCCAGGTGGCGTCGGCGGTGCTGATCATCGCGATTGCGCTTTGGATGCTCTGGCGGACCTACCGAGAACAACAGCGAGAGCGGATCGAGACAGATCATGACCATGGCCATGATCACCACGGCCATGGCGAGGAGAAGCGCCGCATCGATACCGGCCATGGAATCGTTGATGTGGAAGTCTTCGAAGATGGGGTTCCGCCTCGATTCCGCGTCCGGTTCGAGGGCCGTGACACCGTGCCACAAGGCCAGATCGTCGCCATCGAAACGCAACGTCCTGGCGGGGAACGCCAGGCGTTCGTTCTGGCCAGCAAGGGCAGCTATCTCGAATCAGTCGACGAGATTCCCGAACCGCACGAGTTCACCGTCAGGCTGTCGATTGCGCACGGTGATCACGCGCACAGCTTTGATGTGGAGTTTGTAGAGCATGATCACGGGCATCACGGTCTGGATGTTTCGGATCCGGGTTTTCAGGATGCGCATGAACGGGCGCACGCCAACGACATCAAGCGTCGCTTTGCGAGCCGCAATGTCACCACCGGGCAGATCATCGGTTTCGGCCTCACGGGAGGCCTGATTCCCTGTCCTGCTGCCATCACGGTGCTGCTGCTGTGCCTGCAACTCAAGCGCTTCACCCTCGGAGCGTCCCTCGTGCTCTGCTTCAGCATCGGCTTGGCTATCACGATGGTTGCCGCGGGCGTCGTCGCTGCCTTGGGCATGAAGCACGCGTCGAAACGCTTCTCCGGCTTCGGAACGTTCGCGCGCAGAGCACCGTATGCCTCGAGCGCTCTGATCATCCTGGTCGGGCTCTATGTCGGCTATCACGGTATTCAGTCGTTGCATGCTGCTGGTGTGGTCTAGAGCCAGAGCGAAAGTCAGTCCGCAGTGACCACCTTGACGTAGAGCTCGACAACGACCCAGCCGATCAATGCCGCGGCGCCGATGACCAGCAGCACCGATGCGACAGCCCGTTCGATTTGGCGAAATGCAGTCCGCATCTTCGAACGGCCGCCTGAAGAATCATCCGACAGGCGTCTCATACCAATCATTGTGATCCTTCGCCACTCCGCGTAAAAGGCGCGTGCGCATAGGTGTTTCTCGCCCGCTGAAGCACCTCAGATCAGGTGCGTCTTGCGTCACTACTCCCCATCCAGTCGATCCCGTCGCATGGCGCGCCAAAGCGTGAGGTCGTAGGTGATCTTGAGCAGTCCGCATGCGATGAGCGGCAAGGAGATCCAACCGGCTGCGAAGAGCGCGCCGCTGATTGTGGGACTGATTGCCGCTGCCAGGCTCCGGGGCACCGCCGTGAAACTCGCTGCCGCGGCACGCTCGGCGGGCGTCACGACCGCCATCACATAGGCCGTTCGAGTGGGGACATCCATGGACGACAGTGCGCTGCGGATCGTCAGCAGGCCCAGCGCGATCGGCAGGTTGGGCGACAGCGCAGCTAACACCAGACAGACATTGGCCGGGAGGTGCGTGAAGACCATGGTGTTTAGTAGCCCGATGCGCTGCGCCACCACAGGCGCTGCGAGCTGCGACGCCGCGCTCATCAGGCCGGTCCAGAAGAAAAACACGCCGGCCTGAGTCAGCGAGAAGCCGAATCGCTCGAGCAGCCACAGCGACATCAGGGCGTTGACCGTCAGCCCGCCAGCAAAGGCATCGACGCTGAAGAGCGCTGCCAGCCGGACCACCACGCGACGTGACGGCCCGAGCGGTGTCGGTGCGACAGGTGGGCCGTCTGGATTGCCGGCCCTGAGGTGCGCAGGAAGGCCCCTATAGAGCCAGAAGACGGTCAGCCCGATCGCGGCATACACAACGAACATTCCCCGCAACGCGTCCAGGCGCGCGAGCTCGCTGTGTCGTACCAGCCAGTCGGGCACGGCGGCGGCCAGCGCACCCAGCGCGGCGCACAGCGCGCCCACGAGGCTGTAGCACGCGAACAGCGCGGTCCGCGCGTGGCCCTGAGCCGCCGCAGCCAGGCGAGCATGTTCAAGGGGAAGAAAGACGCTTACATCGCCAGAGCTCGGGTTGAGCGTGCCGACCAGCGCGACGACCAGTAACGGCCAGAACGATGCCAAGCCCGCGAAGCCCAACCCCGTGGCGGCCATCAGCAAGGCAGCGCCGCGCAGGAGCCGTCCGCCAGCGAAGCGGTGTCCCCAGGCGCCGACCGCCAGCGTGGCCAGCGCCGAGCCCAGCATCGTCGCCGTGCTCACAATGCCCACTTCCAGCGTGCCCAGCCCGATCGACAGCAGGTAGGCCGGCAGCAGCACCGCCATGTACCCGTCGCCGAAGGCGCGCAGCCCCCGAGCGGCGAGCAGCGGCAAGGCTCCCGGGTCGACGCCGGCAGGCAGAAACCGCGAAACGCCCAGACGTGAGTGAGGCAAGGGAGTGGTGCTCATCGTTTGCAGGTCCTCGGGCTTCATTTCCCATCTCTGCGCTTCGCGTTTTTCTTCGCTGCCGGCTTCTTGCTCGCTGGGGTCTTGGAGGAGGCGAGTTTCGCTGCGGCTGGCTTCTCCAAAGGCTCTCCCTTGGCGTTCTGTTCGCGCTCGAACACCTCGTTGGCGTAGGCCTCAAGCAACTCCTCGCATTCGGCGAGGCGCTGCTCCGCTGTCGCCCGAGCTGGCGCGCCATAGAAGTCCAGCGCCTTGATGCGCTCCAGCCAGTTCTTAAGCTTCTTCAGGTCTTCGTCGTTCTCCTTCACCTCCGCAAAGGTGTAGTGGTCTGCCTTGACCTCCTTCTCGATTTCCTTCTTGTAGTCGACGCACTTGTCCAGGAACTCCTCGTAGTCCTGGTCGCGGTCGTGTTTGAAGTAGGCCATGACGCGCTCTTCCTGCTTTGCGTCGAGAGCCAGGGTTTCGAAGATCACGGCGTCGCCGCCGGCGCGGTCGATGTCGGCCTGGAGCATGCGGAACTGGCGCTGGTGCTCGGTCGTGGTTGGCAGCACGCAGATGCTGTTCTGTAGGTAGACGGCGCCCAGGCTGCGGATGCGGCGCCAGATCGCTACGCGGAACTTGGAAGGTGCGGCGGGCACCTTGTAGGTCAATAGGAGCCAGCTGGTTTTCTTGTATTGATTCATAGATAATGTAGCGACCGTTACATCATGAATGTATCGATAGAGATCGAACAGCGCAAGCGGCCCGCATCTGTATCCACGAGGGAGTCCCAGTGTCGATCCTGCGAAACATCCGCCATTGGGCCCGTCGCGTCAAACGCGACGCTGTGACCCTGTGGTTCGCATGCCGCCATCCGGGCACATCGTGGCTGCCCAAGGCGCTGGCGGCCTTTGTCGTTGCCTACGCGCTCAGCCCGATTGACCTGATCCCGGATTTCATTCCGGTGCTGGGGTACGTGGATGATGCGCTCCTGCTGCCCGGCCTGATTTGGCTGGCAATCCGGCTGCTGCCCAAGGACGTGCTCGCCGAATGCCGCGTACAAGCGGACGACTGGATGCGCCGCGGTGAAGGCAAGCCGCGAAGCGCGTGGGGCGTCGCATTCGTTGTTGCGGTCTGGCTCGGTGTTGGGGTAGCTTTGTGGCTGTGGCTTCGATAAGGAGGGACATTCGTGAACCCCATCACATGGTCGCGCCGTTGCGCAGGCGCCTTGCTGGCGCTATGGCTCAGCTGCTGGCATCGCGAGACACCGCGTTTGGTCAAGGCCATCGGGTTGTTCGTTGTTGTCTACGCGGCGAGTCCCGTGGACTGGACCCCGGACGTGGTGCCCATGCCGGGCTACGTCGACGATCTGCTGTTGTTGGCGCTCCTGTCGTGGTTGGCGTGGCGCATGCTGCCGCGAGGCGTATGGCAAGAGTGCCGCACCAGGAGCGACGACTGGATCGGTGTCTGTGCGGGCTGGCTCGGCCGCGCGTCGACGGCACTCATGCTGGCGTTCGCGTTGTCGGTGGTCGCTGGGTGGCTCTGGCTGTGGTTCGTCGCGTGGTCAGAGCGATAGGGCAAGGTTCGGCCCTTCGACGCGGAAACACTGCACCGCTACGACCTATCAAGTGGCAAGCCGTCGCACCAGCGACGGCTGGGCGAGTTTGCCGAGCATAAATTTGCACGCCGAGGACGATGCCCGCCAGATGCCACGGCGGCCGGGCACCGGGTTGACCGGTGCACGCCGTAAAGCTTCGGCCGCTTCGAACTCCGGCGTGCAATCTCGATCATTCAAAACTCGTTGAATTATTTCCATGATTCAACTATTATTGAATCATGGAAGAAAAGATCGTCATTCAAGCCTTGGCCGCGCTGGCGCAGCCCGTGCGCCTTCAAGTCTTTCGGGCGCTGGTTGTCGCCGGTCCTGCGGGGCTCACGCCAGGCGTACTGGCGGAGCAGCTTGGCGTGCCATCGACCAGTCTTTCGTTCCACCTCAAGGAGCTGACGCACGCCAACCTAGTCAGCCAGGAGCGCGACGGCCGCAACCTGATCTATCGCGCGGTGTTTGAGCAGATGAACGCGTTGCTCGGCTACCTCACGGAGAACTGCTGTCAGGGCGAGGCTTGCCTGCCTGCCGGCGCCACTGCTTGCGAATGCTGAAGGAGAAACCCATGAAGCGCTTCCATGTCCATCTGCACGTCGACGACCTCGCCAAGAGCATCGCCTTCTACTCCAACCTGTTTGCGTCGCCGCCGGCACGTGTCGAGCCCGACTACGCCAAGTGGATGCTCGACGATCCGCGCGTCAACTTCGCGATCTCGACGGTCGGGCATGGCAAAGGTGTCGATCATCTTGGCATTCAGGCCGAGGATGAGGCGGAACTCGTCGAGCTGAAGGCTCGCGGCCAGGCCGCCGATCAGACCTTGCTCGACGAGGGCGAAACAGTGTGCTGCTACGCGCGCAGCGAGAAGCACTGGGTCACCGATCCGCAGGGGATCGCGTGGGAGCACTTCCAGACCTTGGACGGCACCGTGCCGGTCTACGGCCAATCCAAGTCCACCGTCAAGGCCGAGTCCGCTTGCTGCGCGCCTGGCGCTGTCCGACGCATTCCGGTCAACGTGTCCGTCAAGAGCGCAGGCGCCTGCTGCTGAGGGCTGCACCGTGCCCCAAGAACCCTCTGAATCGCTGGTCAGATCGCTATTCGTTCGCGCAGAGGCTGCGTCTCTGCCGCCCGTGCGTTCCCTTCTTCGGGATGCTGGCCTGCCCGAATCCGACCTTCGGGAAGAGCACATGGAGGCTTTCTTCGTGAGCCGCGCCGGCGACGAAGGGATCGTGGCCTGCGTCGGTCTGGAGCGCTTCGGCGACACCGCCTTGCTCCGGTCCCTCGCGGTCCGCGCCGATGCACGTGGCAACGGTGTGGGCGATCAGGCCCTGCAGACCATGGAAGCTTTCGCCGCATCGAAAGGCGTGAATCGCCTCTGCATCCTGACCACCACGGCAGAACCGTTCTTCGAGGCCCGAGGCTTCGAGCGCTGCGACCGCACAGCACTGCCGGCATCCGTACAGGCCAGCAGCGAATTCAAGAGCCTGTGCCCTGCCTCGGCCATCTGCATGTTCAAACAGATCACCCCGACTTCCTCCACTGAGAAACACCGTCATGGCTGAGAAAATCTACAACGTCCTGTTCATCTGCACGGGCAACTCTGCGCGCTCCATCCTGGCCGAGGGCCTGCTCAACTACTTGGGCAAAGGGCGATTCAAGGCCTACTCCGCTGGCAGCCACCCTGCTGGCAAGGTC